>JAEVHO010000061.1 GCA_016802835.1 Micromonospora sp. ATA32
TGCCTCAAGACCGGCACACCCTACGACGAGGCGACTGCCTGGTCGCATCACCTGACCGAGGCTGCTGCTTGACATTCAAGCTCCTGGGATGTCTTTCGGGATCGGGTGTGCTCCTATGTTCCGCACGACGGCTGGCGCCCTGGGCAGCGGTCAGCGCAGGAACGCAGCCGCCACGCCGGCGTCGACGGGGATGTGCAGGCCGGTGGTCAGGGACAGGTCGCCGCCGGTCAGCGCGAACACCGCCGCCGCCACGTGCTCCGGCAGCACCTCGCGCTTGAGCAACGTGCGTCCCGCGTAGTACTCGCCGAGCTTCTCCTCGGGCACCCCGTAGACCGCGGCGCGCTGGGCGCCCCAGCCGGCGGCGAAGATCCCCGAACCGCGCACCACGCCGTCCGGGTTGACCCCGTTGACCCGGATGCGGTGTGCGCCCAGCTCGGCCGCGAGCAGCCGCACCTGGTGCGCCTGGTCGGCCTTCGCCGCGCCGTACGCGACGTTGTTGGGGCCGGCGAAGACCGCGTTCTTGCTGGCGATGTAGACGATGTCGCCGCCCATCCCCTGATCGACCATGATCTTCGCGGCGGCCTTGGCGACCAGGAACGAACCGCGGGCCATGACCCGGTGCTGCAGGTCCCAATCGGCCTCGTCGGTCTCCAACAGCGGTTTGGAGATCGACAGGCCGGCGTTGTTCACGACCAGGTCGACCCCGCCGAACGCCAGCGCGGCGGCCTCGAACGCCACGTCGATCTGGTCGGCGTGGGTGACGTCCATGCGCACCGACACGGCGACGTCCGCGCCCACGTTGTGCCGAATCTCGGCGGCGACCGCCGACGCGGCATCCTCGTTCAGGTCGGCGACCACGACGCAGGCGCCCTCCGCGGCCAGTCGCGTCGCGATCGCCTTGCCGATGCCCGAGCCTGCCCCTGTGACCAGCGCGACGCGCGACGCCAGCGGCTTCGGCGCGGGCAACCGGCGGAGCTTGGCCTCCTCCAACTCCCAGTACTCGATCCGGAACTTCTCCGATTCGGGGATCGGGGCGTACGTGGAGATGGCCTCGGCGCCGCGCATCACGTTGATCGCGTTGATATAGAACTCGCCGGCGACCCGCGCCGTCTGCTTGTTCTTGCCGAAGGAGAACATGCCGACGCCGGGCACCAGGACGATGGCCGGGTCGGCGCCGCGCATCGGCGGGGAATCCGCGGTCGCGTGCCGGGAGTAGTACTCCCGGTACTCCTCCCGGTAGCCGATGTGCAGCTCACGCAGGCGCGCGATCACGTCCTCCAGCGGCGCGGTCGCCGGCAGGTCGACCAGGAGCGGGCGCACCTTGGTCCGCAGGAAGTGATCCGGGCAGGAGGTGCCGAGCGCGACCAGCGCCGGATGCTTTTCCCGGGCCAGGAAATCGAGTACGGCGTCGGCGTCGGTGAAGTGCCCCACCTGGGCCGCGTCGGTCGAGGCGAGCCCCCGGATGACCGGGGCGAGTGCGGCCGCCCGGGCCCGCCGCTCCGCCTCGGGCAGCGGCCCGTACCCCTCCAGCAGCGCGCCGAACGGCTCGGCCGCTCCCCGGGCGTCGATGAACGCCTGCGCGCTCCGGATGATCTCCAACGACCTGGCCTCGCACTCCGGCGAGGTGTCGCCCCACGCGGTAATGCCGTGCCCGCCCAGAATCACGCCGATCGCCTGCGGGTTCTCCGCCTTGATCTTCGCGATGTCGAGCCCGAGCTGGAACCCGGGACGGCGCCACGGTACCCAGATCACGCGGTCGCCGAAGCACTCCTTGGTGAGCGCCTCGCCCGCGGCGGCGCTGGCGAACGCGATGCCGGCGTCGGGGTGCAGGTGGTCGACGTGGGCGGCATCGACCAGGCCGTGCATGGCGGTGTCGATCGACGGGGCCGCACCACCCTTTCCGTGCAGGCAGTAGTCGAAGGCCGACACCATGTCGTCCTCGCGGTCGACGCCGGGGTAGACGTCGACGAGCGCGCGCAGGCGATCCAGCCGCAGGACGGCCAGACCCCCCTCGGTGAGCGTGCCGAGGTCACCGCCGGACCCCTTCACCCACATCAGCTCGGCGTCATCCCGGGTGACGGGGTCGGTCGCGGTCGCCTTGCAGGAGGCGTTGCCGCCGGCGTAGTTCGTGTTCCGCGGATCGCCGCCGAGACGGTGCGCGCGATCGAGCAGAGCGGCGACGGTCGGGTGGGTCGTACTCATTGTGGCCATTCTCCGGTCTTCTCTCACGACGGCTGCTGGTGGACGTGCGCGCGACTGTCAGGCGCCCCAGCCGGCCTGCGATCCGCCCTGCCGCTCGGCGACGAGCCGCTCGTGGTGACCCGACCGGCGGTAGGCGGCGATCGGGTCGGGGTCGATGCCCATCTCCTCCCGCAGCTCCGCGAGGATCGGCCGGACGTCAGTGTTGAAGGCGTCCATGAGCGCGGCGTTGGCGCCGAGTACGTCACCGCTGTCCTGGGCGGCCCGCAGCGCGTCGGAGTCGACCAGCAGCGCCTTCGCCGTGGCCTCCTGGACGTTGAGCACCGACCGGATCATCGCGGGGATCTTCGGCTCGATGTTGTGGCACTGGTCGAGCATGAACGCCACGTCCGCGGCGGGGTCCAGAGCGCCGCCCTGCACGATCTCGTGCATGATCCGGAACAGCTGGAACGGGTCCGCGGCGCCGACCATGAGGTCGTCGTCGGCGTAGAAGCGGCTGTTGAAGTGGAAACCGCCGAGCCGGCCGGCGCGCAGCATCAGCGCCACGATGAACTCGATGTTGGTACCCGGCGCGTGGTGGCCGGTGTCGACGAGCACCTGGGCCCGGTCCCCGAGCTGCAGGCAGTGGGCGTACGACGTTCCCCAGTCGGGAACGTCCATCGTGTAGAACGACGGCTCGAAGAGCTTGTACTCCAGCAGCATTCGCATCCCCGCGGGCATCACGGCGTACGTCGCCTCGAGCGCCTCGGCCAGGCGGTCCTGACGGGCCCGGATGCTGTCCTGGCCGGGGTAGTTGGTGCCGTCGGCGAACCACAGGCTGAGGATCGTCGAGCCGGTGGTAGCGCCGATCTCCACGCACTCCAGCAGGTGGTCCAGCGCCTTGCGGCGCACGATCGGGTCGGGGTTGCAGACGCTGCCGAGTCGGTAGTCGTCCTCCTGGAAAACGTTCGGGTTGATCGCGCCGATCCGGATCCCGGCATCGCCGGCATGCTTGGTCAGCTCGGCGTAGTCGTCGACGCGGTCCCACGGGATGTGCAGGGCGATGCTGGGCGCCACCCCGGTGAAGCGGTGCACGGTCGCGGCGTCGTCGACCTTCTCGTACGCGTTGCGCGGCACCCCTTCCTGGGCGAAGACCTTGAAGCGGGTACCGGAGTTGCCGTAGGCCCACGACGGTGTCTCGATCCGCTGCGCCCTCAGGGCGGCCTTTACCGGTGCTGTGTCAGTCATCAGTCGTGCTCCTGATCCGTAACTCTCGTCGTGGGCTCTCTCGTCGCGATCGGTGTGTCAGTCAGTCATTGCCGTCTCCCACCCATCGCCCGATCACGGGGCGGCCTCCACCGTCGTATCGATGCGCAGGTCGCGGCCGGTCTCCTCGCGCCAAGTGGTGCCACCGTCATTGCTGTAGAGGCCCCCACCACCCGTCGGGTAGGGATCGGCGTCGTTGTAGGCCATGCCGTAGCAACCGCGGCTGGCGGCCGAACGGACGACGAGCGCGAACCGGTCCCCCGCCGCCACGTCGAGGCCGACCTCGACGGAGACCCTGGACGGCGACAAACTCACCGCGGCCGCTGGCACCTCCCGCCGTACGACCGGCTCGCCCGGCCGCCCGTCGGCGCCGAGCCGGGAGACCTCGAGCACCAACGGCCCGTCGGGATGACCTGCCTGGAACGTCGTGTAGGAGACGTGGTGTAGCCGTCCACCGCGACCCGCGGTGAAGGTCTGTGCCCGCTGGATCCGCCCGGCCACGTCGCAGAATGCCCGGAAGCCGAGGTCACCGGTCGTCACGTCGGTGTCGGCGGGCAGCGGTGGGCCGGCGGTCTCGCGTAGCCCGGCGAGCGGCAGGTCGTAGCTGCGGCCGCAGGTGAGCGGTTCGATCGACCCGTCGGCCCGGAAACGCAGCGGCTCCCAGTGGTGTCGGGCCAGGGCCTCGTTCGGCGCCCCGTTCGCCCACAGGTCGCTCTGGTACAGGTACACCTTGCCCTGCCGGGCGGGCAGCGCGGCGACGTCGGCCGGCTGTCCACCGCACGAGTCGTTGCTGATCTTGATGCCGACGGATGGCAGGGAGGGCCGGTCCCAGGCCGCGAGGTCGCCGGCGAAGTCGTCGGCGAGCAGTACCGTGCCGTCCGGCGCGGTGACCTTGACGTCGTCGAAGCGGGCGCTCTCGTGGTCCGAGCCCCCGCTCTCGCGGAAGCCGACCCGTCCCGAGAGGTACGTGCTGTCGTTTGTCTCGTCGATCAGCACCCCGTCGACCCAGGTGCGGATCGTGTTGCCGGTCACCTCGGTGCGGACGGCGTACGACCGTCCGCCCTCGATCGCCATCGGGGTCTTGACCGTCACCGCGCTCGCGATGCCGCCGCCCCGCCAGACGATCTTGGTGAGGTTGCCACCCGTGGCTCCCGCGTGCGGGTAGTTGCCGAGCAGCCAGGAGTAGCCGTTGCCGGGATCGGACGCCCGGAAGACCCAGCCGGCCTGGGCGTACGAGTGGCCACCCTGCGAGGCGGTCTGCAGCGGCGTCGTGGTGAACGACAGGTCGTAGTCGGTCCATTGCGCACCCGTCTTCGACAGCCCGATGCCGCCGCCGTCGACCAGCAGGGCGCCGCCGGCGACCTTCCAGCTGTCCTGAGCGGGCGCACCGGTCCACGGGCCGAGCGGCGTCGCCGCGGTGAAGTAGGACGTGCCAGTGGTGCAGTAGCCGCAGTTCGGGTCAGACAGGGTGAGGTAATAGCGCCCGTCGCGCTCGAACATCGACGGCGCCTCGACCCGGGTCAGGCCCAACCGGGTGTATTCGCCCGTGCCCGTGCGGTAGGTCGCATCGAGCTTCTCGACCACGATGTCGCCGCCCCGGCGCCAGTCCGTGAAAACGAGATAGGCGGTCCCGTCGCCGTCGACGAAGAGATCATGGTCGCCGTTGTTCAAGCCCGGCGGGATGCCGTCGGTCACGGCGAGGCGGGGGAACGGCTGCTCGACGAACGGGCCGGTCGGCAGATCGCTGGTGAAGACGTGGTAGCCGACGCCGATGTCGTAGGAGTTGATCCAGAGGACGTACTTACCGCTCGCCGCGTTGAAGGCGACGTGCGGGCGGTAGCAGCCGTAGGTGTTGCCGTCGCAGCGCTGCTGCCACTGCATGGTCGAGGCGTCGAAGAGGAGGCCCTCGTCGCGCCAGTGCAGCAGATCGGTGGAGCTGTAGGAGGCGAAGCCGCAGAACGGCGCGCCGGGGCGCTGCCACTCGTAGCCGCATCCGTAGCGCGTGCCGTAGAGGTAGTAGCGGTTTCCGAACCGCTGGATCTCCCCGTCGTGCGCGTCGATCGCGTTCCCGTCCACGTCGAAGCGGATCGTCCCGCCATGCGTGTCGCCGTTCACCACCGTCGTCATCATCGAGGGGGCGGCGCCCGTGCCCGGCGACGCGGCCGCCGGGATCGCGACCGCGGCCAGCGGCAGCCCGAGCGCGGCCGCCACGACCAGGGTCCTCGTGCGGGCGAGGACACGAACCAATGCGCCGCCGGCGCTCATCGGGCTCTCGCCGAGACCGTGCGAAGGGCGTCGAGGTAGGCCATGCCGTGCTCCACGTCGGGCTCGAGGTAGCTGCCCTCCGTCCACTCGTTCCAGGCGTTGATCGCGACGATCTTCAGCTCGTGCCCGGGCTTGGACACGAAATCGTGCGCGGCCCGCAACGCCTGGCGGAACTCACCGGGGGTGTTCTTGGTGAAGACCGGCGTGAAGGGGTAGCCGATGTGCTCGTAGACGTCGGACTGGGCGGTCCGAGGGCTCGGATCCCAGCCCATGCTCACCACCGGGAAGTACGGCGCCTCGAAGTCGCCGTCGAACCGCTCCCAACTGCGCGCGGCGGACTCGCGGACGGTGTCGTACGGCGTGGCGATCTGGGTGAGCAGGTCGTACTCGTGATGGATCCAGGTGTAATGGGTGACGCTGTCGAAGCCCAGCTCCGCGACCATCGCGTTGATGTCGGGCATCCACTGGTTGACGACGACGTTGAGGTGCAACTCCCCGACGCCGGCGCGATTCGCGCGGGCCCGCAGGTCATCGAGCGCTGCGCGGGTTGCGGGGCGGCCGCCGAGCCCTGTCTCCAGAGTCCCGATGTCGTAGATCGAAAAGTAGGCCTTACCGCCGACGCGCCAGTAGAGCGGGTGGTTCATGTAGTTGGCGATGACGTGATCCGTCACGTGCTCGAACGCCGCGCGATCGGTGGCCCCGTGCATGAGGGTGTCGTAGAGGGTGCGCCGCTTGGCCGGGTACAGGTCCCACCAGTCGTGGTTGGCCCACATGAGCGCGAATTTGAGCTCGTCCCCGTTCTCGGCCTTGAGGAAGCCACGGTCCAGGGCACCGTTGAGGAAGGGCCCGTCGTACCAGTACCAGTCGAAGATGAAGGCGTTGAGCCCGTGGCTGGAAGCCGCGTCGATGCGCCGAGCCATCTGCTCGGGGTCACTTTCGTCGGTGTAACCCCAGAGCGGCCGCTTCGGCTGGTCGTGGCCCGGGAAGCGCGGGCGGGCCGACTTCAGTACCTCCCACTCGGTCCACCCCGGCCCGAACCACTGCTCGTTACGAGGATCGGCGTGCCATTGGGGGAAGTAGTAGGCCACGAACTCGACGCCCGGCTCCTGGGCCGCTGGGGGTTTGGCCTGTGCGGCGGCCGGGCTGCCGACCACACCGTCGATGGCGAGGGCGCCGGCGCTCGCACCGGCCAAGCGGAGGAAGTTCTTGCGGGACATCGGCGTGCTCATGCGATTTCCTACCTCACGGGCGACGGGATGACGGGCGACGGACGGACCGGGCGACCGGGCGGCGAGCCAACGGCGCCATGGGGTTAAAAGCGATGGAACAGCAGGCGGAAATGGTGCGCGCGTTCTTCGGGGTGCCCGTCCCGGGGCGGGTCGAGGGTGCGGCCCGCCCCGGGACGGCGCTGGGCTGGGCTGGCTCAGCCGGCGAACTGCGCGACGTTGTCCTTGGTCACGAGCGTGACCTTCTGGAACACCTCGCGCTTGCTCTCGTCGTCGTACGTCAGCTTCCCGCCGTTGAGGGCCTGCGCCGCGAGTTCGACTGTCTTGGCGCCCATGCCCGCCGGGTCCTGCGCGATGGTGGCCGACAGCCCGCCCTTGCCGATCGCGGTGATCGCCTCGGGGTCGGCGTTGAAGCCAACGGTCACGATGCCCTTGACCGGATCCTTGCCGGCGTCCTTGATCGCGTTGGCGGCGGCGACACCCATCGGGTCGTTGCAGGCGAAGACACCCACGACGTCGGGGTCCTTGGCAAGGGCGTCCTTCATGATCTTGTACGCCTCTTCGGCCTTGGAGTTGCCGGAGAGTTCGGTGACAACCTGGAAGCCCTTGTCCTTGATCTGCTGATCGAAGGCCTGGTTACGCCGGGCCGCGTACACGGCCGACGGCTCACAGGTGATCGAGACGACCTTCTTGCTCTTGCCGCCGTTCGCGGCGACCTGCTGGGCCAAGTAGTCCGCGGCCTGCTTACCGCCGTCCGCGTTGTCGGAGATCACGATGGCGTCGTACGGGGTCCCGCCCCCGCCGATGTCGTCGATGATCACCGGAATGTTCTTCTGCTTGGCCTTGGCGACGATCGGGCCGAGCGCGTCGGGCTTGAACGGGCTGATGATGAGGACGTCGACGCCCTGGTCGAGCAGCGCCTGGGCGCCGGTCACCATCTCGTTCTCGTCGCTCTTCTCGTCGTGGAGCTTGAACTTCCAGCCCTTTGCCTCGACGGCTTCGCGGGTGCCCTTCTCCATCTTCTGGAAGAACTCGTACTGCATGTCGTACACGGAGAAGCCGACGGTGACATCGCCGCTGGCTTTGCCGGAGGGCTTGCCGCCCTCGGCGGTCGTTGAGTCCGAACACGCGCTCAGGCCAAGGGCGAGCACCCCGGCGACGGCCAGAGTGGAGAGGTTGGTGCGCTTCACGGTTCCTCCTTTGAAGGTGCCCGCTGGCGTCGCCGCAGCGGGCGGTGGGAGCTGAGACGTTTCAACTGCGGGGGGTAACGCGTGCTGTCCGGTTGTGGACTGGGCCGGGCGATGTGGTCAGGGCGCCGGTGCCTCCCGGCGCCGGCGCGGCAGCACTCGGGCGAAGGATCCGGGCGCGGCGAACCGGGTACGCAGTCCATCGATGGCGAGTGCGGTGATGAGCACGCAGCCGAGCACGATCCGCTGATAAGAGGCGTCGACACCGCTACTGACCAGCAGATCGTTGAGGACGCCGACCAGCAGCACCGCGGAGAACGTGCCGATCAGGGTGCCCTTGCCGCCTTTGAGGCTGGTGCCGCCGAGGACGACCGCGGCGATGACCCGTAGCTCGAAGCCGTCCTGCGCCGCGCCGTCGGCCGTCCATACCCGACTGACGTAGGTCAGCGCGGCGACGCCGACGCTGAATCCAATGACGACGAAGATGAGCATGCGGATGCGGTGCACCGAGATGCCGCAAAACCGCGCGGCCTCCGGCGAGGAGCCGAACGCCAGGATCCGCCGCCCGGTGGCGGTGCGCCGCAGCAGCACCCAGATCGCGCCGTAGAAGGCCACCATGATGAGAAACGGCAACGGGATACCGGCGAGGTTGAGCCCGCCGATCTTCACGAAGGGCGACCCGATCTCGCTGTAGGGCAATGCCTTGGGACCGTGCTGGGTGAGGACGTAGGCGACGCCGCGGAAGACGAAGAGCATGCCGAGCGTGGCGACGAACGGCGGCACCCGCATGGCCGTCACCAGCGCGCCGTTCACCGCTCCACAGGCCACGCCGGTGACCACCGCGACCAGTACGGCGAGCCCGGTGCCGCCGGCCGCGTAGCCCATCAGGGTCGTCACCGAGACCAGCGCGAGCTGGCCACCGACCGACAGGTCGAAGGTGTCGTTCATCACCGCGAGCGTCATCGCCGCGGCGACGATCCCCAGGTAGGCGCTCTCGCGCAGCACCGACTGGAGGTTGGCGACGGTCAGGAAGTCCGACGACAGCAGCGGCGAGGCGGCGAGCAGGACTACGAGGACGGCCGTGATCCCCCAGGTCTCCCAGACGGCGCCGATACTGTGCTGGCGGGCCCACCGGCGCTGGGTTTCGGTGGCCGGGGCGGGGGCCTGAGCACCGGGAGCCGGCGGCAGGGCGGTGTCAGACGTCATCGAGGGCCTCCGCGGGGGCGTTGCGGCGCATGGCCTGGACCGTCAGGGCGACGACCAGCAGCAGGCCGATGCTTATGCGCTGGTAGGCGGGTGGGGTGTTGAGCAGGTTGAGACCGTTGCGGATCGTCTCGATGAGCACCGCCCCGAGCAGCGTGCCGACGACCGACGCGCGGCCGCCGAGTAAGCTGGTGCCGCCGATCACCACGACCGTGATCGCGTCGAGTTCGAAGCCGAGGCCGAGCTGCCCCGAACCCTTCTGCAACTGGCTCGAAATGAGCAGGCCCCAGATGCCCCCGGCGACACCGACGATGACGTAGACGGTGGTCCGCACGCGGTCGACGGGCAGGCCGGACATCCGCGCGGCCTCTCGGTTCGAGCCGATCGCGCACACCCACCGTCCGAAGCGGGTGCGGTTGACCATCCACCATGCGGCAAGCGCCGTCACCGCGGTGAGCACCACCGGCATCGGTACGCCGAAGACACGTCCGGCGGCGAGGAACTTCAGGGTGGACGAGCTGACGATGGCGTCCCGGCCGCCGGTATAGGCGAGCGAGACACCGCGCACGATGACCAGCGTCGCCAGGGTGGCGATGAACGGGGTCACGCCGAGCTTCGTGACGACGAGGCCGTTGAGCAGTCCCACCGCCGCGCCGACGAGCAGGCCGACGAGCATCGCGACGCCGGCGGGGTGACCACCCACGATCCACGTGCACGTGACCGCGCCGGTCAGCGACACCGTGGAGCCGACGGACAGGTCGAATTCCCCCATCGCGATGCACAGCGTCATCGCCAGCCCGGGAATCGCGACGATCCCGGCGGCGACGACGACGTTGGTGAGGTTGTCGACGCTGAGGAACCGGTCGGTCGCCACGGTGAGGACCACAGCGATGAGCACGAGCGGCACCGCCAGCGGTGCGCTCTCGATCGCGCGGCTGAGACGGGCCCGCGGGGCTGCGGCGCGGGCGCCCCGCTCGGGGGCGGCGGTGGTCATGCGGCCACTCCGATCCGGCGACCCGTGGTCGCGCAGGCGACGACGTTTTCCTCGGTGCGGTCCTGTCCCTCGAGGACCCCGACGATGCGTCCTCTGGACAGCACCACGACGCGGTCGCTCGTGCCGAGCAACTCCGGCAGGTCGCTGCTGACCATGATGACGGCCGCACCTGCGGCGGTGAGCTCGTTGATGAGGGCATGGATCTCGGCCTTGGCGCCAATGTCCACGCCGCGGGTGGGCTCGTTGAGGACGAGGACCCGTCCGCCCGGCGCGAGCGCCCTGGCCAGCAGCACCTTTTGCTGGTTGCCACCGGAGAGCTCGCTGATGAGCTGCTCGGGACCTGTGGCGCGCACCTGCAGGCGGCCGCCGTACTCGGTGTAGGTGATCTCCTCCGCTCGGCGGGAGAGCAGGCGGGCAAACCCGCGGCGCAGCCGGTTCAGCACCGTCACCGTGAGGTTCTGGCGCACCGACAGGTCGGGCAGGATGCCCGCATGCTTGCGGTCCTCATGGAGGAAGCCGACACCCGCCGCGAGTGCATCCGCCGGGGTCGACGGAGCGAAGCGCTGGCCGTCGAGTTCCATGTGCCCCGCGCGGAGTGGCAGCGCGCCGAAGACCGCCTGCGTGAGCTCGGCCTGACCGGCACCCGCCACGCCCCCGATGCCGACGACCTCCCCCGCCCGTACGTCGAGGCTGACATCGCGCAGGTGCCGGCCGGCGCTCACGTCGACGAGGCGCAGGACGACCGCGCCCTCCGGGACCGCCTCGCGGTGGAAGACCGCGTCGATGTCGCGCCCGACCATGAGCCGGACCAGCTCGTCCTCGTCGGTGGCCGTGATGTCGAGGGTGCGGACAAGGCGCCCGTCGCGAAGGATCGTCGCTCGGTCGGCAACCGCGAACACCTCTTCCAGCCGGTGGCTGACGTAGACCACCGAGCGGCCCTCGTCGCGGAGGCGGCGGACCACGTCAAGCAACCGGTCGACTTCCTCTTTGGACAGCGCCGCCGTCGGCTCGTCCATGACGATGATCTGACCGTCGGTGCCGAGCGCTTGGCGATTTCGACGAGCTGCTGCTCGGAGACGCCGAGATCTGCGACCCGCGCGTCGGGGTCGATGTTGACGCCGAGGATGCCGAACAGTGCCCGGCATCCGGCACGCATCTCCCCGTACCGGATCCCCCGGGACCACCGGGAGTGCGGCTCGCGTCCCGCGTACACGTTCTCGGCGACCGTGAGATCCGGGAAGAGCGTGAACTCCTGGTAGATCACGGCGATGCCATGGGCGTGCGCGTCGCTGGGCCGACGCGGCGCGTAAACCTCGCCGCGTAACCGGACCGTGCCGGCGCTGGGTGTGTAGACCCCACCGAGGACCTTCAACAGGGTCGACTTGCCGGCGCCGTTCTCCCCGACCAAGGCATGTACCTCGCCGGCGTGGACGTCGAGGTCCACTCCGTCGAGTGCGCGAACCCCCGGAAACTCGACCGTGAGGCCGGCGACCTCCAGCACGGGAGCCTGGGCGGGGGTGTCCACTGGAGAGCTCATTCGACGGGCTCCAACCAACGATGTCGGGGCAGTGGTGAATCGATTCAACAACGGCTACGCTGCGAAGCTAGAGCCGACCTCCGGCACGTGTCAAGAGTCACACCGTCATCGATCTGACATCGACTCGAAACGGGGGCGTCATTTGATCAACGCACTTGAATCAACGCCAAGGGTCGGCGCAGTAACGGCAGGCGCCGACGAAACGAGGACGACGTGAGCCGACCGCCAGTGAGCATCCGTGACGTCGCGAGCACGGCCGGCGTCTCCGTCGGCACGGTCTCCAACGTCCTCAACCGCCCCGACGTCGTCGCCCAAGCCACCCGCCGGCGAGTCCTCGACGCGATCCGCGATCTCGGTTTCGTCCGCAACGAGTCTGCCCGGCACCTGCGCGCCGGTCACAGCCGCACCGTAGGGCTTGTCGTCCTCGACGTCGCCAACCCGTTCTTCACCGACGTCGCACGCGGTGTGGAGGACAGCGCCAACGACGCCAGTCTCGCGGTCATCCTCTGCAACAGCGATGACGACCCCGCGAAGGAGTCCCGCTACCTCGACCTGCTCGAAGAGCAGCGGGTGCAGGGAATCCTGATCACCCCCGTGACCACGACCAACGACCGATTGGAGCATCTGCGCAAGCGCGGCACCCCCATCGTGCTACTCGACCGCCGGGCGACCGACGACACGCAATGCTCCGTTGCCGTAAACGACGTCCTCGGCGGCGAACTGGCAGTGGGACACCTGCTCGCGCAGGGACACAAGCACCTGGCATTCGTCGGCGGACCCATCACCATCCGTCAAGTCCAGGATCGGCAACAGGGCGCCCTTCAGGCGATGCGGGCCGCCGGCCGGGACCCCGGCGAGCTGCACATCGTCGAAAGCAGCGCCCTCAACGTCGCCGCCGGCCGGGACGCCGCCGCCCGCCTCGCCGGCGCGATGCCCAGACCGACCGCGGTGTTCTGCGCGAACGACCTGCTCGCTCTCGGCGTGCTTCAGGAGATGACCCGCCGCGGCGTGCGGATTCCGCACGACGTGGCGATCGTCGGCTACGACGATATCGACTTCGCCGCCGCCGCCGCAGTGCCGCTCACCTCGGTTCGCCAGCCCCGACACCTGCTCGGACGGACCGCCGCGGAACTGCTCATCGAGGAGGCTACCGAGGACGGCAGCCACCAGCATCGCCAGGTCGTCTTCGATCCGGAGTTGGTCGTACGGGATTCGAGCGACCGGACGAGCCGCGGACGGCCGCGGCACCGTCTGCCCAGCCGCGAGGGCGTCACTGCCACCCGGGACCTCGCCTAGTGGCCAAGGTGCTGTGGCACATCACGATGTCGTTGGACCGCTTCATAGCCCGTCGGGGCGTCGATCTGTCCTGTATGGGCGCTTACCCGGGCGCAAAGCCCCTCTGATCGGCAGCCACACACCTTCGGCGACCTCCGGGCAGGTGTCGGGACGCCGAAAGGTCGTGGCATAGAGCGGCATGTGGTGCCCGCCCAGTTCGTCCTCGCCCACCAGACGCCGGCCACGCCGGCGCCGGGCTTCACCTTCGTCGGTGACCTACATACTGGAGTCCGCCGCGGCAGGCGGCCGCAGGCGACGGCTACGGCTACGGCAACGGCAACGGCAACCGTCCTTGGCGACACGGAGCCAGGCTTCAAGCTGCGATCAGGATCGATGACGATGTGACTCTTGACGCGCATTGAAGGTCGGACCTACCGTCACGGGGCAGCCATAGTTGAAACGATTCAGCAAGTGCAGCGCGCGAGGTTGTAGCGCTTCGCACCATTCGCGGCCATGGGTGGGGCATTCGATCAGCGTCGCGCGCAACTCGATCATGAGGAGGGTTGGCGTGCCCCGTCCATACAGGAGTGAACGTTCCGCTCATCGAGGCAGGCATTTGTCAAAGGCACTCGGCGTCCTCACGGTGCTGGTCATCGTGGCGGCGTCCCCCCTGCAGGCACTCGCCCGCAACGACCAGCCGGCGCAAGAGGGGGTACGGCAAGCGGACACCGAGGCGGGAGCCGCGGTGTCGGCGGCCCGCTTCGAGAATCCACCCGGCGACACCAAGCCCACCATGCTCTGGTTCTGGAACGGGACCATTACCGAGGACCTCGTCGACCGCCAGCTGGCCGACTTGCGTAGCGAGGGCATGCGCGAGGTCGTGATCTTCCCCGACGCGACCTCGTCCCTGACCCCCGCCTTCTTCAGCGAGGGCTGGTTCGCGATGGTCGAGCACGCCCTGCGCGAGGCACAGCGGACGGGCATGAAGGTATGGCTGTACAACGACCGCAGCTTCCCCAGCGGCCGCGCCGCCGGCTACGTGGTCAACGGCGGCATGCTCGGCGACCGCGTCTACGAACCGCATCCCGAGCTACGCGCGCAGAGCATCGCGCGGAGCGAGCTCGAGGCCTCAGGACCGGGATCGTTCGACGTCCGCGGGCGGTTCCCCGGGCTGATCCCCGCCGCGCTCAGCGTGGCCGACGGCCGCCTGAAGGTGGATGGGGGCTACGTCACGCTACTGGGCCGCGGCAGCGACTGGACCGACTACGCGCTCTCCTTCGACACGCAGCCACTCCAGACCGCATCGCTTGGTGGCCGCAGCTATGCGCAGGCCGGCTGGGTCTACCGCGCCCAGGACACCGCGAACGGCTACATCTACCTACTCGGCAACTATCCCCACGCGGGGGCCGCGGGCGGAAACCTGACGAAGATCATCTACAAGAACGGCGCGTACGCCTCGACCCGGGTGATCCGGCTGCCGTTCAACGTGGTCAGCGGCCGTTCGTACCACGTCGAGACGCGCGTCGAGGGCGACCACGTCGTCACCTCGATCGACGGCACGGTCGTCGACGAGACCACCGACGCAACCTACGCGCACGGCACGATCGGCTTCCGGGAAGCGACCGCCCAGCACGAGTCGGCCACCTTCGACAACCTGCGCGTGACCGCACCGGACGGCACGACCCTCCACTCGCAGACCTTCGACTCAGAGTCGGCGCTGAGTGATTTCGCCACTCCGGTGCCGGCCGACAACGTTGTCGGCGTGGCCGCGCTGCCGGTGCACGACGGCAAGCCTGACCTCGGCGGACTCGTCGACCTCACCGACCGCTTTCGCGACGGGACGTCGTGGAGTGTCCCGGAGGGCCACTACCAGGTCGAGTACTACCTCCACCACGCCCGCACAGACTTCGGCGGCGACGGGTACCTGAACCTGTTCGACGAGGAGGCGATCAGGCGCTACATCCAGGTGGTCCACGACGAGTACTACCGGCGCTTCGCCTGGGCGTTCGACGCGGGTGTGGTCCGCGGGCTCTGGGACGACGAGCCGCGGATCGCCTCCGGGTACGGCACGGAGCCCCCGTGGTCCGACCTGGTCGGGCGCAACATCGCGCGCGCCGGCTCAACACCGGCGCAGGCGCTGGCCGCCACCTTCGGCGACTACGGCCCTGCCGGCAGCCGCCTCCGCGGCGTGCTCTCGAACGCCGACGGTGACGCCCTCGCGCAGGCCTACTACAAGCAGCAGGGCGACTGGGCGCGCGCACACGGCACGCAGATCATCTCCAACCCGCTGTCCGACGATCGCCCACCAGCCTGGATGCTCCGCGAGACCGGCGACATCCACAAGGTCAACCAGTGGATCCAGGTGCCCGGCGGGGACGCCATCAGCGGCAGGGTGGCGCCCGGGCTGCGCAACCTGGTCCCGCGCTACATCACCAGCGACGGGCATCAACAGGGAGCGAGCCGGATCCTGCACGAGAACCTCGGCGCCTACGGCTGGGGCGTCACCCCGCAGCTGGCCCGCTACGTCAACGGTGCGATGGGCGTGCGGGGCGTCAACCTGACGGTGCTGCACGCGTACTGGTCCAACCCGGACAGCGTGCGCTATCCCCCGCCGCTTCAGCCCACGAACCCATGGTGGGACTCCATGGACGGCGTCGTCGACTGGACGGGCCGGGTGATGGAGCTGACACGGGGGCGGGCGAACGCGCCCACGGCCCTGCTGCACCCGCAGACCGCGGCACAGGCCTGGCAGCGGACCGAGACGGGCGACGCACTCGACAACGAGTTCCGTACCGTCACGTACGCGATGGAGGACGCGCAGGTCGACTTCGACATCCTCGACGAGCCGTCCCTCAACGGTGACCCAGCGATGGAACGCCAGGCAGTGGTAAGCGACGGGGCGCTGACGGTGGGCCAGCAGTCCTATCGGGTCGTGGTGGTGCCGCCGGCGCCAACGATGAGCGTGAAGGCGGTCGCCCGCCTCGACGAGCTCGCCCGTGCCGGAGGCACGGTCATCGCCTACGGGGAACTGCCTGTGCAGGAGGCCGACGGCCAGGACGAGGCACTGCGGGTGGCGCTCACCCGCCTGTTCGGCACCGACCCCGCCCGCCCGCAGCCGACCGACCATCGGGTCGGGTCCGGCCACGCGGAGTTCGTCGCCACGACGACGGACCTCCAGCGGGCGCTCGACGAAGCCCGCGCACCCGCCGCGCAGCTCCAGCCCGCCAGCACGGACATCCGCGTGCTGCGGGTAAAGCACGGACCGGACCGAGTGTTCATCCTCATGAACGAGGGCACCAAGGCGGTGGACACCAACGCCGCCTTCCCGATCATGGGTACGCCGGAGATCTGGGATCCCGACGACGGCTCGCACCGCGTTGCGACCCGGTTCGACGCGACACCCGGCAGCCAGGCCACCACCGTGCCGCTACACCTCGAGCCGACCAAGGCCCTGGCCGTGGTGTTCCGGGGCCAGCCGCCGGCGCCACATCTGGTGCAGTCCCCGTTCGAGGCAAGCTCAGTCAGAAAGACCGATCGGGACACGCTCGAGGCCACCGTCATCGCCGACCGGCCAGGCGACTTCACGATGGTGGGCGCCGAGGGCCCGCGGAGGTACACGGGCAGCCTGCACGTCGAGGGCTCCTTCACCCCGATTGCGCTCGACGGCCCCTGGCGCTTCCGCTTCGACCAGCCGGGTGCCCAGTGGAGCGAGCGACCGCTCGGGTCATGGACGCAGGTGGACCGGTCCTACTCCGGGGACGCGACGTACGAGAAGGACGTCAGCATCTCGGCACAGGATCTGGCATCCGGGCGACGGCTGATCCTCGACCTCGGGACCGTCCGAGACGTCGCCCACGTCGCCGTGAACGGTACGCAGGTCGCCGGCTGTTGTGGGAGCCCTACCGGCTCGACGTCACCGGCCTCCTGCACGTGGGGGAAAACCGGATCGATGTCACGGTGACCAACACGCCGGCCAACGCCCATGGCGGGGCACAGCAGTCGGGACTCGTCGGACCGGTCGTGCTGCGCCCGCAGCAAGAAGCGACCGTCCAGCTCAACTGATGACCGGGGCGCGGCGGGTTCGCCCGCCGCGCCCGAGTTCCGCCGGTCTCCCCTGTGGTTTCCACCCTGCCACTGGTTCTGTCCGTACTTCTACGCGGCTCGTTCGTACTCGACGACCAGTCCACCGAGAAGGGGCCGGCGTCCGATCCGACCCCTCCAGGGCCAGGTGAACCACGGATCCTCCCATCGGCAGCCATTGACGCACGGAGCCTGGGGATGCTTGCGCGGCGACAAGCGTCATCCGGATGAACTCTTTCGACGGCCGTGCCCCAGCGGGAAGCCCGGTACTCCCTCTCCCCACGGGTCGGCCGACTCCGGCTATTCCTGGGGAGTCTCCCAGACCGTCACGTCGGCCAGGTAGGTGCCGCTCGCACTGTCGAACCTCTTGATCACGAGGTAGGCAACCCGGTCGGCCGCGGTCTTGACGCAAAAGCGGCTGTCGTCGGCGATCGGGATCTTCTCCGTCCCCTGTGTGGAGATCAGGTCGGCACACTGCTGTCGAGTGGGGTGCGGAGCACCTTCCCAGGCGGCGATGCTGGGCTTCGTCGTGAAGACACCGCCGTTAAGACCGTAGAGCACGTTCCTCGAAGTGCCGTAATTGACCCAGGCGCTCGCTCCACTGTTGCTGCTCAGCACTTGGGCCGGGACCGAGTCGAGATTGACGTAGGTCAATCGCATGGGCTTCGCCCATCGAACCTTGTCTGCCGACGAGGAAGCTGTCCCGCCCGGAGCGGAGGGAGTGGGGCTCTCGCTGAAGGTCCCCGCTCCGGGCGTGGTTGGCACACCTCCCGGCGGACTCGGAGTGTTTACCTCGGACGTCGAGGCACCATCCGAGGAGGAGAGCAGAGTGAACACCCCGGGGACGGCGGCGGCCACGATGGCGGCGACACCGGCTATGACGGACGACAGCACGGCAACCCGGATCGCCGTCCGATGTTCGCCTCGCTCCGGCGCCGACGGTGCTGGCGGGACGGGCTTCTCCCCTCCCGGGATCTCTCCCATGGACCCTCCGGCTTGGTGCGAGCGATGGGAGAGGCAGTGTATCGACCAGCTGCCCCTCATCAGCCCGCCAGGTCACCCTCGACGCCCAGGGAGCCCTGCCCCAGCCGCTGAGCTTTCGCCGGGTTCCCGGAGCCCGCACGTCATGCAGGCCAGGCCCCAGTGCTCAACACACGCCGCGTAGGCACGCGGGTCGCGTTCGTAACGGTTGACGACGATGGTCCGAACCACGCCCTCCCGGAACAGGCCCTGGGCAGCTCGCTTGGGTCACGGGCTAGTGCTGCGGGCCGAAACGCTTCCACAATGCGTAAACGGCCGCCTCAGAGGCCGTCGGGTTACCGGCTGACTGCCGGTGGTTACGGCGAGACACGTCGATGGTCGGTGCTCGACACAGCAGTCATCCCCGCCATGATCGTGATGTGTGTGCAACAACAATCGTGGCGGGGATGACGCCCGCAGATGCTATCCGTCCAGCGTGACTGACGCGATGTGGGCTGTCCTCGGTCCGCTGATGCCGGTGCGTGACCTGCGTAAAGGGGGACGCCCGCGGGTGTACGACGACCGGTTGATCCTGAGTTCGATCTTCTATGTGCTG
>JAEVHO010000062.1 GCA_016802835.1 Micromonospora sp. ATA32
CCTCGGCGCGTTTCGCCTCTTCGCGGGCCTGTTCGGCCTGGTTCCATGCGGCGATCACGTCTTGCAAGTTGGTCACCTCCTGATCGTGTCATCGGTTCGGCCTACCACGGTATGAGGTACATGTTAGGCCAAACATGGTTGACACCACAACCGGCGACGCCTAACGTGGTAGTCATCAAGCGGCGCGCCGGTGTTCCAGCACCAGCGGCACCCCGATCGGAGGTACCCCGAGATGTCCAGTGCTGTCCTCAGCGCACCCGTGACCAAGGCCTTCGGGCAGGTCACCATCACCGCGAGCCGCGCCGTCGACGGCGGCTACGCCATCAACGTCTTCACCGGCGCCGTCCGCCACAGCGCGCTCTGCTACACCACCGCCGACCGGGAGCTCTACCGCGCCCGGTACGCCGCCATCCGTGACGCCGCCCTCGCCGGGAAGCCCGCCGAGCAGATCGCCGCCGGCATCAACGGCCAGGCCAGCGCCGCCGTCGACTCCGCGGAGCGGATCGTCGACAACGTGCTCGCCGAGCTGGCCGCGCACGGCCGGCACCGGCAGGTCCGCCCCACCATGGCCGGCGCCCACCTCGCCGCCCCGTCCGACCCCGCCCAGCGGGTGCTCCGCGCGGCCCACGCCAACGGCGGCACCATCGCCCGGTCCAAGGCCGCCACCGTGGTGCAGCTGCAGTCGCTGGCCCGCAAGGGCCTGGTCACCCTCAACTACCAGTCGGGCACCGGCCGCCGGCGGGTCGTCGAGTCCGCGACCCTGACCGAGCACGGCCGGAAGGCGGTGGCCTGATGGAGAACCTGACCAAGCACACCTGCAACCGGGGGCGAGGCCCGAACTTCGGCCGGAAAACCCCCGGCTGCCCCCGCTGCGATGAGCTGCTGAACGGTGCCCCGCCCCGCGAAGCGCACCCGGCGATCCAGGCGGCGCAGCGCAAGCGGGACGCCGAAGCCTTCGAGGCCGCCGCGATCCGCGCCCACGACTGCGCCGTCACCGGCTGCGGCCGGGTCTGCACGTTCGGGCAGTGGTGACGATGACCGCCACCCTGCGCGCAGTGCGAATCCCCGACCCGGCCACCCTCACCGAGCACGAGCTGCAGCTCGGCGTCGTCGACATCCTCGGCGCCGCCCTCCAGCCGGGCGACGTGATCGTGCTGCTCGGCCAGCCGCACCGCGTGGACCTGCTGCCGCCATACGAGGGGCCGCTGGTCGACGACGGCACGTACCCGGCGGGCACCCGGTTCGCGTACGCGGACGGGGGCCGGTGGGGGATGACGGTCCCGTCGACGGCGTACATCCGCTGCCTGCCCCGCCCGTAGGACCACTGACGGCCCTGCCCGTCTTCCCCAGGGCAGGGCCCCTCTCTCCCAACAGCTTCCAGCCTTCGAGATCGAGGAGATCGTCATGTACGCCAGCGTCACCGTCGGCCGCACCGCCGCCGAGATCAGGCCCACCCGCATCATCCGTGTCGACGGCAAGCAGGCCACCATCCGCGTCCGCCCCGGCCGCAGCAACACCCGCCGGGACGCCATCCTCGCCTCCCTCGGCTACCGCCGCTGATCGTGCTGGCCCCGTGGCGCCCGACCCATCACTCGGGCGACCGCGGAGCCGCCACGAACGGCGGACCGGCGTTGAGGAGGTCGACATGGGAAAGCCTGGCAAGGACAGCAAGCCGCAGTACGACATGCCGAACATGGACGCGGTACGCCGCGAGACGCGCCGGCTCGACGACCCGCGCGCCGACTACCCGCTCGCCGTGCAGGCCCGCGACGCGCAGCTCGCGGGCGCGTTCCGCCGGCGGCCGCGATGACCCCGCCCACGCTCACCGCCATCCCGGCCACCGTCCACCGGCGGGTCGTGCCGTCGCGGGCGGGGCAGGCGTACAGCGACCAGGCCGACCGGATCCGCGCCCAGCTCGCCGCGAACCAGCCCGTCATCGTGCCGGTGCGCGATCACGGCCGCGGCTGGTTCGTGACCGCCGTCGGCGACGGCACGTACGAGGTGTGGCGGGACGGCCAGGCGCTGATCGCCGCATGGACGGACGTGCCGCTCGGCGCCGTGTAGGGGGCGACGGCTGGCAACCGGCGCACGTCCGGCTGCCAGCCGTCGCAGTGCCGCGCCGGTGGTCGGGCTTTCACCAATCTCTGGTCACGCCATCGGTCGGCCGAGGTGGCGGTACACGGTCTTGCGTTGGATCTGGGCGGTGTCGGCGATCCAGCTGATGGGGATGCCCTGCTCGTCCGCCTTCGCCATCAGGACGTCGGCTTCCTCGTCGAGCTTCTTCCGGCGGCGGGCGAGCCGCGCCAGGGCGTCGAGGGTGGCCCGCTGCGCGTCGTCGGGCGTGAAGGTCGGTCGTGGCATGAGGCCAGCGTAACTGTTCCCCTTGACACACTCAACGGGGCTAGTTAGTGTTTACATGTAGCCGTCAATAAGGGAGTCGAGATGCAGGCCATCGCCACGAACCGCCGACTGATCGCCTACACCGCCCGCACCGACAGCGGGACCACCACCGGTATCGCCACCGTCCTCACCGGCCGGACCCGCCCCACCTGGGCCGAGTGTGCCGAGCAGATCCCCGGCTACATCACCGGCCAGGACATGGGCGCCCCGACGCTGTACACCCTGCGGTACCGGACGGCGGCCGGTCAGGTCGAGCGGCAGCTCGACGCGGTGGGAGTCGAGCGCATCGGTCGGGTCGTCATGCGCGTCCGCTCGGCCAGCGACATCGCGGTCCTCGACGCCGCCGGCGGGGACGTCACCTTCGACTTCGCGTGCTTCCGGAACTGACGCACCACCTGGCCCTCGCCCCGCCGTGATGGTGCCGGATCGAATCCGGCCGAGGGCACCACACCCGCCAGCCACCACCCGCCGAAGGAGCCGACGATGACCCGCTACCTCACCGCCGACCCGGTCGTCACCTACCACGGCACCCTCACCCGCTGGCACGGCATGTGGCGCGTCGCCAACAACTACGGCACCCGGCTGCGGCTGCGCGACGCCTGGGGCAACGGCATCACCTGCCGCCCCGGCAGCGTCACCGTGGTGGAGATGCCGAAGCTCACCGACAAGCGCGGTGAGGCGCTCGTCTACCTGTGGAAGTACACGGTCGGCCGCGTCGCCGACACCCGCACCCGCAACTGGCTGCTCGACCACAAGCTCATCGAGCAGCTCCCCGACCACGACGGCTGGTTTCGGCTCACCCGCCTCGGCGTGATGGCCATGGACTCGATTGCCCGCTGGTACCGCTGAACCGCGCCGCCCCCAATCAGCAGTAGGGAGATCCCGATGACCACCGACATCCGCACCAAGGCGCTCGACGTCGTCACCGCCGCCGCGAACGGCCAGCCGATCCTGCCGGGCAACCGGCTGCCCCTCACGAAGGCCGTCCGCGACAGCATCACGGCCAGCAAGGGGCGCGCACCGATGACGCTCGGTCCGATCGTGGAGGCCGTCGACTGGGCGATCGAGCAGGTGAACGCCACCAACCTGGACCGCTGCCGGCAGCCGGACACATACGGGGGATGGGCGTACCGGTTCCCGAACGGCCACGAGGCGTCGGTCATCAACGACCCGCACCGGCCGTTCCGGTTCGAGGTGTGCTCGAAGTCGCTGAACGTGCCCGGCGACGTGGTCCCCGGTCTCACCTCCGAGCAGGTGGAGGCGAAGCTGCACGACATCGCCGCCCTGCCCGCCCGCTGACCACCCGCCCGCCCCACTGAGCATCAGGGAGACCGACATGGCCGCCACCGGAACCGCCGGACGCCTGATCCGCACCCGCGACCGCGAGTGGACCCTGCAGCGCGTTCCCGGCCGGCACCTGCCGTGGGAGGTCACCCACCTGCCCACCCGGCTCACCTTCGCCGAGTCGTCCGAGGCCGACGCCCGGCGGAAGATCGCCGCTGGCAGCTACGCGCGGCAAATCGCCGACAAGCTGCGGCCGAAGCCCCCGTCGCGCCGCGACTGGTGGCAGGACCCCATCCGCGGCGTGTGGCACCTGTGGACCGGCGGCATCGCCGACTGGACCTGCTGGGTGCACAAGCGGGTGTGCTCCCCGACCGCGCCGATCACCACCGACGACATCCTGCACCTGGCCGCCAACGACCCAAAGGTCGACGACGACATGTTCGTCATGCTGCGGCAGGCCGCCGAAGGCCGGCCGATCGACATCGGGGAGGTGTGAGCGGTGGCCATGGCCGTTGACGACCTCGCACCCGGCACTCGGGTGGTTGACCTCGGCTACCCCGCGCCCCAGCGAGTGTGGATCGTCGACCGAGTCGTCCACACGCCGGACCGGACGGTCGCCGAGTGCCACGCCGAAGCCGAGCCGGAGCGCCGGGCCCGTTGCTGGGCGAGCCTGCTCGCGCCGGCGCCTCCCGCGGCCCACCCTTCCGCAGTCCACCAATACCAGTGGGAGGACCTGCGCGACACCACCGCCGGCGACCTGCGGCCCGGCGACACCATCCTGTCCCTCGGAGCGTTCCAGGTCGTGCACGTCTACAAGGGCGGACGGGTGACCGGCGGCGACATGACCGGCATGCTCACCCCACGCGGCACGACGCGGACGGTCGTGGCCCGCGACGGCAACCGGGTCACCTTCCGCAACCATCCGGATGGTTGCGAGTGGACCGCTGAGATCAAACCCGACCACCCGATGCTGCGCGTCGAGCATGCGCAGACTGTTGACTCGAAGGAGAAGTGACCATGCGACACACCGAACAGACTGTGGCCGACACGATCAGCGAGCCCCCGAACGGAGCCCGCCTCGTCGTCCTCAACCATCCGATGAGCGAACACGACTACCGGGTGATCTGGCGCGACGACGCGGAAGCCGAGGCCCGCGCCGCGCAGGAGGGCGAGCGCTGGTTTGACAGCGACAGCGACGACCCGATGAGCCTGTACGAACACCTGAAGTACGCCGCGCAGGTCTTCCAGCTCAACTCACCGATCGCCCGCTTTCGTGCCATCGATCCGTACGCGCGGGAGGCTGCGGGCCGTGGCTGAGCAGACCGACGCCGCTCGGCTCGCCGAGGCCAACGACATCATCATCGGCGCGGTCGAGAACGGCCCGTGGGTGCTCATCGCCGACCCCGCCCTGCGGCAGCTGGTCGGTGAGTACGTGGCAGAAACGTGCCACTCGATCGCCGCTGCGGCCGGGCTGGATGAGGCGATGGAGCGGGCGCACGACGCGATGCCGCAGCGTCTCGGCACGTCGCTCCCCGGCGGGCGGGTGCAGTGCGCGGCCACGTATCCGGCGGCACCCGAGCACGACCGGCGCTGTGTTCAGCTGGACGACCACGTGAAGTCGAGTCCGCTGCACTTCAACCGCGCCGGGTTCGCGTGGTCCGATGGCGAGGTGCTGTCGGCAGTGCTGGTCGACGCGCGGGAACGTCTCGCCCAGCACCTGTACGCCAGCTCCCGCTACGGAACCTGCGGGCCAACGTGGGAGCAGATCAGCGAGGGCGGACGCAACGTCTACCGCCTGCAGGCCGACGAACTGACCACCGTCATCGCCGGACAGGAAACCGCCCGTGGCTGACCAGACCGATGGCCAGCCGACCTGCGGCGAACGCGCCGACCAAGGCGGCTGGTTCAGGTGCTCCAAGCAGCGCCACCCCGGCGAGCGGCACACCGCCGCCGTTCCGGGCGGCACCTACACCTGGGGCTACGTCCCAACCGACGAAGAGGAGAACCGGAGCCGATGACCGCCAGCCTCGCCCGCCGCGTCGACACCGAACTCGCCGCCCCCACCGTCGGCGAGCGTCTCGCCGCCCACGCCGACCGGTACGCCACCACCGACATGCCCACCCCGATCACCCAGACCATCCTCGGCATCGCCGCCCTCGAGGAACGCCGCGACGCCAAGGCCCGCACCCTGCCCCTGATCGTCGAGGCCTGGCACGCCGCTACCGAGCCGATCCGCCGGCAGGTCCTGGACAACGAGGGGCCGGCCACGTTGTACACGTGGCGGAAGGTCGCCCAGCTCGCCCTCGCCGGCGCGGACACCCGCAGCATCCCGGTGCCCCGCCGTGTCATCCAGGACCGCGACGACCCGCGCTGGCCCGGCCTGGTCGACCAGGTGCACCGGCTGCTCGCCCGGCTCGACGACGGGCAGCTCGCCGCGGTGCTCCGCTGGAACTCGCCGGCCGGGATGCGCCGCACCCTCGCCGAGTTGACCTGCGGGGTGCCCGTGGTGCGGCAGGCGCGCCGATTCGACCAGCCCGAGGCGGCCGACGACTGGTTCGCGCAGCTGCGCACCGACGGGTGGACGCTCGTCGAGCCGGACGTGGCCGACTGGCGGCGCGCCAAGCCCGGCGACATCGTCGCCACGGTCGGGGTGTTCAGGCCCAATCGCCCAGCCTGACCAGCGCAGCAACGACGAAGCCACCCGCCGTATGGTGGGTGGCTTCAACGTCTTCCGGGCGCGTCAGTGGCCCGAGTCGTACTCCGGGTTGATGCCCTCGTGGTGAATCTTTGAGAGCTCCTGCCCGATCGCGAGCAGCGCCTTGATCTCCGCCACCTTCAGTTGCTGATCGGTCGTCAGCCTGCCTGTCTTCTCACTGTCGATGGCCTCGCTGAGCGCATCAGCGGCCTCGTGCCACATGCCCATGTCCTGCTCCCCATCAGTAACCTTGCTGCCATTGACGCGCTTGTTACTCCGCCTGGTCGCCGCGGTTGCGTCGTCGCAGCGCCTCCATCGCAGGTTCGCGTTCGCCGTCCGGCAGCGCGAGCACCCGCGCCAGGTCGTCCACCGAGCCGGCGACGATGCGACGGTGCCCGCCGGCGGTCCGTGTCGTTCGCAGCAACCCGTCGCGGCACCAGGCGATGACGGTCGACGCGGACACGTTCAACGCTGTCGCAGCCTCACTTGTGCGCAGTTGCGTCCCGTCGCCGACCACTCGCCGCCCCCAGCCTGCCTTGCCTGTTGATCCTGGAAATTCTGCACAGTGTGGCATTCGCACGTCAGCGGATGCGAGATCCGGTCGGGTGGAGTGTCGTATCGGACGCCAAACCTGTTGAAGCTGTGAATCCTGCGAAACCTGTGTCATGCTGTCCGGCATGACCGACCGACTGACCGACCCGACCGACCGACCGGGCATCCGACCGGCCGCACCCGAGCGCGCGTCGGTCAACGGCCACCAACCGACCACCCCGACCGCTCGCCAGCGGACCGACGTCCCGACCCGACCGGCGCGGACCGACCACGCCACGCCGACCACGCCGGCGACCCGACCTACCGGGCGCCTGGCCCGACTGGTCGGCGGCGCCTGGGGTCGACTGACCTACCGGCCTGCCACCGCCAACCCGACGGCGGCGACCCGATCGGCGGTCCCGCCCCGACCGGCTTCGCCCCGACCGACCCCGATCGCGACCGCGATGGACAACAAGGCGGCCGACCACGGCGACAGCTCGCCGACCGGCAAGGCGGCGCGAGTCGGCATGCGGATCCTCCTCATCGCCACCGCGGTCCTCCTCGCCGTCGTCGTCACCGCGCCGATCTCCCTGTCCGCGCAGGACCTCGTCGGCTGGGCCGAATCGCCCACCGGACTCGGACTCGACCACGCCTGGGCCGTCGTGGTGTTCATCGCGCTGGACGCCGCCGCAGGCGTCTGCGTGATGCTGTCCGTGTACTGCGCGTGGCGGGGAGAGCCGGCCGGCGGATTCGGCGTGGCGGTGTGGGTGTTCGCCCTGACCAGCGCATTCGCCAACTACCAGCACGGAAGCAGGCCCGGTGCGCCCGGCGACGCGTGGTGGTTCTTCCCCGCCATGTCGCTGCTCGGCCCCGCACTGCTGGAGATGGTCACCCGGAAGGTTCGCGAATGGGTGCAGCGCAACGACAACCGCCGGGGCAAGCGGATGCCCCACTTCGGGTGGCGACGCTGGATTCCCGGTGTCGGCTCCTGGCGTGACACCTACGGCGCGTACCGCACCGCGAACCTGCTGGGCATCGAGACCGTCGACCTGGCGATCGCCTGGTACCACTGGCTGTGCCCTGACGGGTCGCTGCGGGTCGCCAAGGCCATGCGGGAGCAGGGTGTCCACGCCGACCGACTTCCGACCGGAACCGGGACCGACGTGCCGACCGACGTGCCGGCTGCACCGACCAAACCGGCGACCGTCGACCGGTCGTCCGCGCCGACCATCCCCGCCCAGCCGACCACGGCAACCCGACCGGCGACGGTCGGGCAGCCGACCGCGCCGCGGCCCACGCCCGCCCCGGTTCCGACCGTGGCGACCGACCAGTCGGCCCACACCCCGGCGGCAGTCGCCAACGCCGCCTACCTGCGCGACCACTACCGGTCGACCGGGCTGCCGAAGCTGGCGACCATCCGCGCCGACCTGAAGTGGTCGTTCGACCGGGCCAACAACGCGGTCAAGGCCTACAACGACGGCGCCGACCTGGCCGCCGACCGACCCGACCGGTCGACCGACGACCAGAAGGAGGACGCCACAGATGCTCGACCTTTCGCGCACGCCCGCTGAGGTTCGTCGCGACGCCGCCGCGGTGATCCGCGAGGTGTTGCAGACGTTCCCGAAGACCATGCCCACCCTGATCGAACCGGAGGAGGACCCCGATGAGCGTTGACAACCTGCCCGCCCTGCGCGGCGGCACCGACCTGGCCGTCATCCCGTCCGGCGACACCGCACCCGAGCCCGTGCAGAACCGGCTGTCCGAGGACTTTTTCCTCCTGGCCTTCGTAGGTGCGATCCTCACCGGCTCCGCCGCCTGGGGCCACATGTGGGCGCAGACCGTAGGCATCGGAGCCGGCGCGGCGGCGCTCGCTGCGGCCGGCATCATCGAACGCCGGCGCGAACACCGAACGTGACCGGGCCGGTTGTCGCCCCGATATCGCATGACGCCGTCATCGCCTATGTCGCCCCAGGTGAAGGGGGGGTCTGAGCGGCGCGGGCGGCAGAAACGTGAAGGGTTGCAGCCGATAAAGCCGATAACGCCACCAAGCGACATCAACAGAAAGTGACCGAGAGGGGAGGCCGGGACATGACCGACACGACCACCACAAAGCCGCCCAGCGCAGCGGCCAGCACACCGCGGCAGCGCGGCACCACACGTCCCACCGTGTCGGTACGCCCGGCCGCCGTGGGCGCTGCCAACGCCGCCACCATCGCCGGCGCGACTGTCGTGGCCGCTGGCGGCGGCGCGGTGCTGGCCGCGCTCGCCGGCGGGGGGAGCGCTCGCCGCGACGCCATGGGTGCCCGCAAGAAGGGGCAGGCGAAGGCGAAGCGGGAGCGGTCCATCACAATCACTCGTACGGCCACCGGGTCGGGCAGCCGCGGTAGCGGTGGTGGCGGTCTGGGACGCGCAGGCCGGTCGGGTGCGGCGTCGCCGGGTAGCCGGTCGGCCGGATCCCGCACCGGAGCTGGCCGCGCGGGCGGCGGGGGCAACACATCGCGCGGCGGTGGGTTCCTGCCCAAGCTCGGCCGTTCCAATGGCGGCAGCAGCACAGCCGGATCCGGGCACCGTCGCGCCGGGTCCGCACCCAGGTCGTCGAGCCGCTCCCCGCTCACCTCCGGCAAGGTTGCCGCCGCCCGGCGGAAGCTCGCCAACCGGCGGCAGCCCGGCCCGCGCATGTCCGACGCGGTCCGCGCCGCCACCACCCCCGCCGCCGGCGGGAAGAAGCCCACCGCCCGGGAGGCGTTCCGCACCGCCCGCCGCGCCGTCACCGGCGACAACCCGAAGAATCGGGGACCGCTGCGCCGCGCCGCCGCCGGCCTGGTCGCCGGTGGCCTCGCCGCCGGGAAGGCCGCCTACGACTCCCGGCAGCGACGCAAGAAGCGCGATGCCGCCCGGCAGGCCAAGCAGGACCGGATCGCCGCCCGCACCGGGCAGCCGCGAGTCGGCACCACCGTCCGCAGGCCGTCCGACGCCACCAACACCACCCGCCAGCGCAAACCCGCACCCACGCCGGTGCGCGCCCAGCACGGCCCCTTCAAGGGCACCATCATCGTTCCGCACGACACCACCTGCGCCCTCTGTGGCGGCCAGCTCGTCGCCAACGAATGGGCGTACGCCAGCCGCGCTCGAGGACTCATCGGCCAGTGCTGCGGTCACCGCATCACAGCCGAAGACCTGGCAAACGCCGCTACCGACATCACCCCCAGTGAAGGACTGATCACCATGACACACCCGCTGCTGGCCATCTCCGAGGACTTCCTGGCCGCCGCCGCCCGCAACCAGCCCGAAGGGATGCTCCAGGTCACCGCCGAGGCGCACATCATGCCGCAGGTCATGGAGAACATCGTCAAGGCGATGAAGATCCGCTTTGACCGGGCGCAGGAGCACCCCCTGCACGAGAGCATCAAGGAGATGTACGGGCTCGTGCACAAGGCGCAGGTGAGCGTGCACCAGGCCGCGGAGGAGATCGGCCCGGCCATCGAGAAGATCCACGAGCACGAGCTGAACCGGCTGCGCAACCAGCGCGTCGGGGAGGCGATGTGGGACGTCGCCCGCAACCGGGGGGCCATGTAATGGCTGCCCGCCGCATCGACTGGAGTTTCGGGCCCGGACACGGGCCCGTCTCCGGTGCGATCAACGCCGCCGCGTCGGTGTGCGCCGCGACGATGGTCGCCGACCTGGCGCACGTCAGCCCGGTGTGGGGGATGACCGCAGGGGCGGTCGCCGCCGCCGGCGCGGTCGTCAGTGCCGCCACCAGCAACGCGCCCGGCCGGGCGCTCGCCTACCGGGCGCTGTGCTGGCTGGGCGCCGGCGGCTGGTCGACGTGGGCGCTGGCCACCGCCACCCCGGAGCCGTTCTCCGGGCCGTGGTCGACCGGGAGCCTCGCCGCGCTCGCCGTCGGCACGCTCGGTGCCGCGATCACCGGCAGCGCCTTCCAGTGGGCCGAGCAGCGGGCCGAGGACGCCCGGCAGAGTGAGGTCGACGCCGAGCTCGCGCGGCTCGCCGCCGAGGAGGAAGCCCGTGCCCGCGCCAGCGAGCACGATCGGATCGCCGTGGCGTGGCAGCGGGAACTGCGTAAGCAGACCCGCCGGGAGGTTGAGGTCGTCAACGTCGAATTCTGGCATCCCAACACCGGGTTCACCCTCGACGTCCAGCTGCCCGCCGACGGCACCACGATCGACGACATCAAGCCGTACGAGAAGAGCCTCGCCCACGCCATGGACGTGCCCCTCGGGTGCGGGGTCGAGGTCATCGACCCGGGCGTGAGCCGCCGGGTGGTTCACATCCGGGTCGGCACCGTGGACGCCCTCGCCGAGGACCACCACCTGCCGGCGGTGTGCGAGCCGGACACGATCGAAAACCCGATCTCCATCGGGATCCGCTCCGACCGGACCGAGGCGACCGCCAACCTGCGTTACAACTGCATGGTTCTGATCGGGCAGACCGATTCGGGCAAGTCCAACGAGCTGAACGTGGTGACCGATCGAGTGGTGCGGTGCACGGACGCGTTGGCGTGGGCGATCGACCTCACCGGTCAGGCCCGGTACCCGCGGCCGTGGGTGCGCGCTTGGCATGAGGGTCGCGCCGTGGCGCCCGCGCTGGACTGGGTGGCCCCGAACGCGGATGAGGCCCGGTTGATGACCCTGGCCGCGCTGGAGCTCGTCAACTACCGGACCGCCGACTATGAGCAGCTGATGTTCGAGAACGGCTGGGACAAGATCATGGTGTCGCCGGAGATCCCCGAGGTTGTGATCCTCGTGGATGAGTTCGGCAGCCTCCCCGACGACGTCAAGGAGAACCTGCGGCAAATCTCGGACACCGGCCGCGGTGCGGGGGTGCGGGTGGTGTCGTGCGCCTTGGAGGCGAACTCGACCTACATCCCCCGGGCGATGATCAATCAGTCGCGGGAGCGGGTCGGTATGCGCGTGCAGGACGAGGCGCAGTTGCAGTACCTGTTCGACACCACATGGAAGTCCGGACGCATCGACACTTCGACGCTGAAGGTGAAGGGGTCCGGCATGTGGTCGACGGACGCGTCGCTGCCGGAGAAGTTCAAGGGCTGGCGGATCGAGCCGGCGCGCATCGACGCCGAGTCGATCACCGTTGCGCCGTGGCGGCCCGAGCTGGACGAAGCGTCGGTGAACCGGTGCAACGTGCTGGTCGCCGACGTGAAGGGCAAGGACGGCTACAGGGTCAAGCAGCAGTTCACCGACGTGTACACCGGCCGGTGGGACCGCACCCTGTCGATCATCTTCCCGGCCCGGGCGACCGTGCCGGCTCAGGCGAAGGAGACGAGGGTGGAGCGCGACGAGCCGGCCAAGCCCGCGCGTCAGGGCGACAACCCGGTGCCGCTGGGTGAGGCCATGGCCGACCTGCAGGCCGGACTCCAGCGGATGCGCAACGCGGAGCCGGTGCCCGACCCGGGGCCGTCGGTGGAGGACCTGCCGCCGCTGCCCGCCGAGGACGTCGAATGGCTGGACACGCTGCCGGTGGCCGAGCCGGTCCGGCCCAACCAGGAGGCCGCCAAGCCGAAGCCGCAGCCGCGGCGACGGATGCGGCAGCTCGTCTGGGACGCCGGCGACACCGGCGTCGGCCCGACCGCCGTGCACAAGCAGCTCGAGGCGGAGGACTACGCCACCACCTACCAGACCGTGAACGGGTGGATGAAGCGCGACGCCGCCACCGGGATCCTCGCCCAGGACGGCGAGCGCGCCCCGTACACCCGCGGCCCGCAGATGCTGAACCCCCACGAGCGCGACCAGGCCTGACCGATGACCTCATCGACTGTCCGCCGGCCGGGATTCCGCACCGTGTCCCGGCCGGTCTCGTGGGCGCCGCCGGGGGAGTGGCGGCTGTACCGGGCGTGGGGGGATCTGCCCCGCGAATCCGGGTGGCGCCGCCGGTTCCTGGCGTGGCTGCTGGGTGGCTGGCAGCAGCTGCTGTACATCGGCATCACCGAACGCGCCGCGGTGGCCCGGTGGGCGGAGCACTGCGGCACGAAGCGGTGGGCGCCGGACATCGCCTGCTGGGAGCGGGACCCGAGGGTGTGGGTTTCGGAGGCGGACGTGCTGGCCGCCGAGCGGGCGGCGATCATCCGTGAGCGGCCTGTCCACAACGTTGTCCACAATGGGAACAACCCGGGGGCGGTGCGGATCCGCCGGCACATGCCCCGGCATGTGGTGCGCGCCCGCCTCCGGCTGGCCGGCGGCTCGTGCGTGTGGCTGGCCCTGTTCTCTGCGGTCTGGCTGCTGTGCGGCGATGTGTGGCACGGCTGGGACGGACCCCGGAACTCTGCCATCGCGGCTACCGTCGCCGGTGGCCTGATGTGGTGGGCGCGGGCCCGGTCCCGGCGGCCGCGGCGACGAGGGAGGCGCCGGTGAGTGGGGGAGAGCTGGTGACGGGCCGCGCTGGGGGCGCCCGTCACCGTGGCGGTGGGTCATCTTCGACGCCGCCGACCCGGACGAGCGAACCGCGGTGCGGGCCTGCGGGGTACAGCACACCCGCCTGTACGCCACCGCTGCGGAGGTTGCCGCGGAACGCATCGCGGAGCTGGCGTACCGGGCATGGCGCGCCGACCGGTTGGGCACGGTGGGGTCGCTGGTGTGCCGGGTGAAACGCGACGGCGCCGACCGGTGGGAGGGCAGCGCCGAAGGGTCGGTGTGGTTGCGGCCGATGCAACCGGCCCGCCGATAGCCTGTCGGCGTGGGGCAGGAGCATCCGCTGACGGCCGGGGTGACGGTGATCGTGACCCGACACCTCGGCCCGTACCGGCTGGCGCTGCGCGGGGAGATGACCCTCGCCGACGCCGCCGACCGGTCAGCCGCCCTGGACCGCCTCGCCGGGCAGGTCGAGCACGAGCAGGTCCATGGGCGGCCCCCAAGGCAGGACTGACGTGCCGACCTGCCGCCACCCGTTGCGCGCGTACACCTGGCGGGCGTGGGATCGGGGGTCGGAGGCGAGGGTGGCGTACCGCTCGGGTCGGAACGCCAGCAGGCGGCGCATCAGCTCGGCGCCGATGCCCTCACCACGGCGGTGGGGGTGGACGATCCACTCCATGACGGCGATCTTGTCGACGTCGGGCAGCTCGGCGGGCGGGTCGGCGTCGGCGCGCTTCCACCACGTGCCGGCCGGCATCGTCCACCCGTACGCCGCGCCCACGAGCAGGCCGTCGTCGGCGGTGACGAGGGTGAACTCGGGCCGGGCGGCCTCACCCGGCAGGCCCTCGCGGAATCGGGCCACCTGCTCTGGCCCCTCGTTGTATGGGGGTTCGGCGTAGACGGTGGCGTACAACTCGGCGAGCGCCCCGATCAGGGGGACGACGCTGCTCCCGTCGTGGAGCATGTAGGTGACGGCCATCCGTGGATCGTAGACATCCCCCGGGTCACGCCGACCTGACGCGCTAGTCCGGCACCCACATGTACAGCCAGGGCGGGCCCGCACCGGCCACCGGCTCCAGCTCGTACACCCCGGCCACGTCTGCGTCGAGCAGCTCTCCGCCGTACTCGACCCACAGCCACGACTGGTCGATCGTCTCGGGCGGTAGGTCATCGTCGTTGAGGGGCACCAGGAGGTTCCGGCCGTCGACCGGACCACCGACGGCCGGCACGTCGACCCGCTCCCACACCCTCCGATCATCAGCCGCGCACCGGCGCGACCAGGTGTGTTTCACGAAGACCGCTGGGTCAGCTACCGGCGCGACCGGCGCGGGAGTCTCAGACGGTGACCCGCTCCACCAGTTCCCCGTACACCGGCCGGCGCCGGTCGGTCTCGGGCACGGCGGCGGCCACCTGTCGGGCCACCGCCCGCACGAGTTCGTTGTGCTGGTCGGCGGGCAGCGCGTCGAGTAGGTCGGCGGCCATGCGCAGCCCGTCGGGGATGTGCCCGCCGCGGATGAACGCCGCCGCCCGGTGCAGCTGCACCTGCGTGCGCAACCGGACCTGCGACGGCGGGTACAGCTCCAGTGCCCGCTGCTGTGCGACGTCGGCGGCCCGGTAATGCCCGGCGTGGGTGTACACCCACGATTCGGTGTGCCGCAGCCGGTGCTCCGGCCACCCCCACAGCGACTCCACATCCGCGACCACCGGGTCGGGTAGCCGGTCGACCTGGTCGGCGAGCTGCCGCACCGTCGCCACCGCGTCCGCGTGCCGGCCGGCAAGCGACAGGGCCTGCGCCCGACCGGCCAGCAGACCGCACGACGCCGCCGACGGTGGGCCGTCAAGCAGGGGCACCACGTCATCCGACAGGGCTACCACAGCGGCGGGGGTGCGGCCGTCGTAGCAGCCGTTGACCACATCCCACGCCCGGGTCAACACGATCGTGTCGCCGTCCTGCGATTCGTCGGCGACCCGCTGGGCGGTGGCCCACCAGCGGCGAGCAACAACTGCCTGCCCCGACGCGACAAGGCCGAGGGCGATGATGACCGACAGGCGGCCAGCGGCGCGCAGCAGCAGCGGGCGGCGGGCCCCTCGGTCGGCGGCGATCTGGTGTTGCAGGACCGCCATGTCCCGCCCGAGCTGGGCCATCAGCTGGTCGTGGGGCTGCCGGTAGTAGCCGTGGCCGTAGTCGGCGACGATCTGCGCCCACTCGTCGTGGTCGACGTCCACCGCCGCGCCCAACCCGTGGCGGAGGGCCTCCCAGCCGACGAGCCGGTCCACGGCGGGCACCGCCGCGAGAGCCCCCATGGCTTGGAGGATCGAACGTCTGCGCATGTCGGTGTCGCCTGCCTGCTCACGTAGGTACGCCTCGGTCAGCGCACCACCAGCGGTCAGAACCCGTTCGCACGCCTCCGCCATCGCCTCGGTGGGTCGGCGCTCCCCGCGTTCCACCTGCGCGATGTGGCTGTAGTGGAAGCTGACCAGGGCGCCGAGGTCACGCAGGGACAGGCCCGCCGCTATGCGGTGCTGCCTGAGTATGTGACCGAAAGAGTCCACTTCGCCCCCCAGCGGTGTGTGCAGTCGCGTGTGCACACGGCGCACACCTGCTCTTCGCCCAGCTTATCGGCAACGCTCAACCTGTCGGCACAAGTTGTGCCGGCAGGAATGGCGCGGCGGACCGCTGCCACATGAGGCGTGGCCTGTCGTTGCCGACGGTTGTGTGGTGGCCGTCAGGATCCCCAGCCCGGGCGGCCACCACACACGACCCCTGAAGGGGACATCGATGAGCGCATGGCGGTGGCGCACGAACCTGCCGGCCCGGTACGAGGCTCCCGTCCCGCACACCCCGACCGCGCCGCTCGTCGACGGCGACCGGTCACGGCTGGACGCGGGCCACGACTTCGCTGTCGGCGTCTCGCGCGCCTCCGGCCGGGCGCCTCGCGACCGGTCCACGGACGCTGGTCAGGACCAGCCGTGACCGTCGACCTGAACGTGCCCGAAGACACCCGCTTGCACCTGCTCCCCGGCGAGTGGTACCCGCAGCCGGGCGAGCCTGCCGACCGCGGTGAGCTGGTCGCCGTGGTGACCGTGTACCGGCAGGAGATCGCCGGCGTGGTGTGGGTGAAGGGGCATGTGTGCGCCTACCCGCACCCGGATTGCGGCACCGGGGCCTGCTTCGAGCATCAGGTGATTACCGCGGCGATCCGCGCGAACCTGGACGGCTCCCGGTGAGCGCCCCCACGGACCGGCACGTCGGCGACGCGCGGCAGAGGCTGGCCGCCCACACGATGCGCGACGGCGAATGCCCGGTGTGCGAGGTGCCGCACCGCTGCCGGCCGTGGGCCGACGCGTTCGCCGACCTGATCGCCCACGGCGAACTGCCCGAGACCACCCCCGCCCACCCGTCCGGCGGCGAACCGACCGCCGGCCAGTCCGAAGGAGAAACCCGATGACCGTGCAGCGTCCGCTGAACAAGTGGTTCAAGAGCACGCAGAGCGGCCCCAACTGCGACAACAGCGTTCTCGTGCGTTTCCGCGGCGGCGGCGTAGTCGAGACGAAGGACAGCAAGGACCCCAACGGTCCGGCCCACGTGTGGGACGCCGAGGAGTGGGACGCCTTCGTTGCTGGGGCGCGGGCGGGCGAGTTCGACATGCCGGAGCACGCCCGCTGACCTGACCCCGCCACGCCGAGCCGGCCCCGCCCCTTTCTCCCGGGCGGGGCCGGCTGCGTACGCGCCCGCCGGCCGGATCGCGCCAGCTGGCGTCCCCTCGCTACCGTTCACGCGTGACCCGTCGATATCTCACCACCGCCGCTGTGCTCGCCGTCCTCACCGTCACCGGCACCGCCGGATGCGGAGGCGGCAGCACCACCGACACGCCGGCGCCACCCGCCCCGTCCCCGTCGTCCAGCCGCACGCCACTGCCTTTGCTGGTGCGCGGCATGTTCACTCTGGAACTGCCCGCGTTCGTCTGGGAAGGCACCGTGTGCACCGGCCGGGACGCCCACGACGACATCACCGCCGGCACCAAGGTCGTGGTCACCGACAACACTGGCGCGATCGTCGGTGTTGGCGTGCTCGACGCCGGGCAGCCACAGATGAACCCGGACGACAAAACCCGCGCCGACTCGTGTCTGTTCCAGTTCACGGTGAAGGACGTGCCGTCTGGGCGGGGCTTCTACTCGGTGGAGGTGTCCAGCCGGGGCAAGGTCGAGTTCAAGGAAACCGCCCTGCACGACTACATCCAGATCGGCCTGACCTGACCCACGGAGACGGAGAGCGGGGCTGCCCTGCCCTGCGCACCCCGCACGGTGGCGGGATGACAGAACGGGGCAGCCCGGCGAGCGGTCCTACTCGGCCTGGCGGCGCAGCTGCCGCTCGACGCGGGCGTTGTGCTCGCGGAGGGCCGGTCGCACGGTGCGGACCACCCACGACGGGCGGCGAGTGGTGATGCGCCGGACCGGCCGGCTGGCCTTGACCCGCCCAGGCGAACACGAGAAAGGCGCCCCACCCCACCGCTGCCGAATCGGCAAACGGGTGGGGTGGGGCGTTGTGGCGTCGCCGCTGGGGAGCGGAAGCGACGCCAGTCTCGGGGAGAGGTCGGCGGGTCAGCCGGCCGCGACCGGCGACTTCGAGCCGATCCCGTTGTCCGACACCGCGGGGGCGACGGCCACGCCGAGGGCCTGACCGGCGGTGAGCAGCAGCAGGATCCACTCGTTGGAGTCCAGCCCGCCGAGGATCAGCGTGGCGAGGACCTGGAGGACGGCGAGCAGGGTGTTGACGGCGGTCTTGCCCCACCGCAGTCCGGGGGCGAGCGGCACCACGTAGGTGCCGGCGGCGCCGGCGGCGGCGATGGCGACGGCCACCCACTCGGTGGGGTCGATGTGGTTGTCGCCGGACGCCACGGTGTAGACGACGATGAGGGCGGCGAAGAACGTGGAGGCCAGGGCCTTGCCGTACTTCTGGAACATGGGGACTCCTAGCGATCTTGGATTGTAAGGAAACGGCCCGAACCCTGAATCCGGGCCGGGGGAATGCAAGGAACCCTGAACGGGCCTAGTCCGCCACGCAGGCGGCCATTCGGCGGGTGCCGTCGGTGGTGACCACCGTGACCGTCTCCGGGTGAGTCCCGGTGGGGCATTGCGCGCCGGCTGGGCCTGCCTCGCCCTGAGGGCCGCGCTCGCCGCGAGGCCCCGCCGGTCCCTGCGGCCCGGGCGGGCCGGAGGGACGGCCGCGCCCGCTGGCCCGGTCT
>JAEVHO010000063.1 GCA_016802835.1 Micromonospora sp. ATA32
ACTACCGCCTGGTGCCGTCCGCGATCGCGGCGATCGCCGACCTGTTGACGCCGCCCCGCAAGCGGGCGACGAAGAAGGCCCGCTGAGCGGCACTGTCGAGGACCGCGCTGTCGTAGGGGGCTGGAAGGATGATCCGGTGCGCATCACCCCTCGCCTCGTGGCGTCCTTCCGCGTGCCGGCGAACGCTCCTCGCGTACCCGGTCTCGCCCACACTGCGGACACGCCCGCCGTCCAGCGGTGGCCGCACCGCCGGCTCGTCGTGATCCGCGGGGACGACGAGCTGTCGGCGTACGACCTCGACCGGCTCGTCGCCGGCGACGACGCTCCCGCCGCCCGGTTTCCGGCGCCCTGGCCCCGCGGGGCGGGTGGCATCGATGCGGTGAGCCCCGCCCTCGACGTCCGGCGACCGGGTGCGGGTCGTCACCGCAGGGCAGGACGGTGAAGGCATCGTCGAAGGGACGGACCTGCTGGTTGCCGCCGGCCGTACGCCGAATACGAGCGATATCGGGCTGGAGCTAGCCGGGGTGAAGCTCAATGAGACGGGCTACATCGCCGTTGACGAGCACCTTGCCACCACGGCTGCGAACGTCTGGGCCATGGGCGAGTGTGCCGGCAGTCCGCCGTTCACCCACGCGTCCTTCGACGACTTCCGGGTGGTGTACGACAACGTGAAGGGAGGCAGCAGCACCACCAGGGACCGCCTGCTCGCGTACTGCATGTACACCGATCCGGAACTGGCGCGCGTCGGGTTGAATGAGTCCGAGGCCCGGCGCCGTGGCATCCGATACCGCCTGCTCACCATGCCGATGGCCGCCGTTCTGCGGACGAGGACGCTGTCGGAGCCGCGCGGGTTCATGAAGATGTTGATCGCGGCGGACAGTGACCACATTCTCGGGTTTACCGTGTTCGGGACCGAGGCCAGCGAACCGATGTCCGTCGTCCAGACGGCGATGGTAGGCCGCCTGCCGTACACGGGCTTGCGCCATGCGATCTTTGCCCATCCGACGACGTCTGAAGGGCTCACCTTCTTACTGAGGAACACTCCGACCGCGCCGACCCACTAGGGTCTGTCCTGCCGATCATGGACCGGCGGGCCTGGTCATGGCCTGTCACCCGGCGAGTGGCGGGAGAATCGGACGGCGTCGGCCAGCAGCGGCGTGAACCGCTGCACCCACTGGAACACGGTGACGTGATCAACCTCAACCCCGCGTTCGACCAGCAGCTCCTCAACGTGGTGATATCAGAGGTTGAAGCGCAGATACCGGCGGACCGCAACCACGATCACCTCAGTCGGGAACCGGAACCCGGCGAACGTCGACGTCGGAGGCAACCACGGGCGAGAGCGGTCGATGACTTCACTGCTCAAGCTTGCCTCGATCTTGCTGCCAACGCTCAATGCAACGGCACCCTCTGCACTCCCCCGGCCACGGCCGTCCCGGGCACGGCCACGGGCATTTGGACGCGACGCAGGAGGTGCAGTATGGGGCTCGCACCGACAACGGCAGGCCGGGCATCCGCTCGGCGCCAACCGCGATGATCATCCTTTCGGTTGGCTGAGGCCGTCGACGTACGGACACCCTGCTGTTCCCGGCTGCTCCCCCGCCACCATCGCCGCGGACACCAGGAGCCGTGTGCCGACGAATGCTTTACCAACGGATCAGCCGCTTCGGCGGTTACCCCACTGGCGCGGGCTCTGGACCGAGCCCCGGCCGCCGAGGCGCTGACCCTTTCCATACGGTTGAGGCGAGGCGATCTTGTCCTTCGCGCGTCGGGCAGCCCGATTTGCGTAAACGGCAGGCTCGTCGGTCTCGGTCTCGGTCTCGGTCTCGACAGTCTCGGCCGTGGTTGGCGTGTCCTCGGCATGGGCGTCTTGAACGGGCTCAGGCTCCGCCATCGGTATCTCCCTGGATTCGTGGGGGCGCCCTACGGACCATCGCCGGCCGGCGGACGTCGGACTGGTCGACGACGGTGTGGGCACCTTGACGGTATCGCAACGCCGAGCCCGTCCGATCGACGGTCCGTAGGCCCCGCGCGGGTGGCAACCGCCATTAGATCTGTGGCAGCCGATACGCGACCGAGAGCTGGCCGGAAGGGCCACCCAAACGCCGGTCGGAGGGTTACAGCACGGGGATGTCGGGGCGCATGCGAATGGTCTGGGCAATGACCAGGGCGTCGCGGGCATCGGTCTTGTTCGCCCCGGCGAACGCGGCGGCCATGTGGAAGGCGATGTCGGCGTACGGATTAATGTGCCCACGTAGGTACGGACGAACGGGGCCAGCCTGCTGCCCAAGATCCTCGACGTGACTGGTGCCCGTCCTGCCGGGTAAGCGCCAGGTCAGACATCCCTACCGCGCCACTTCCGCTCCTCGCCGCTGCGCGGCTGCGGTGCGGGTCGGCTTGGTCCCGAGCCACTACCGCAGCGCTCGCCCGAGAGCGCATCCAGGTCCACCCGGTCGGTAATCCCGCTCTGGTCGCTCGCAGGCTACGACGACAGGCTGGGCCCATCTATTGATCACCATGATTTTTGTCGCGATCGTGAGGGCCGTGGGCGGGTACGGCGGAGTGGGCACGTTCGGTCGTACCTGGCTGGGTACGCCAACCTGTACGCCGACACTGAGCCGCTGTCGTCCAGCCGGAACCGCCGAACCCTCCCGGCACCGGCCGGGTCGCCGGCCTGCTCCCGCGGCATGGCCCGGATCCGCAGCGCGTCGGCGTCGCCGCCGGTTGACGGCCTGCCGGTACAGGGACGCGGCGGGCCGAGGTGATCTCCTGCTCCTCGTCCCAGTCGGCGATGCGTCGGGCTCCCCGGCCCGCTGGGCGATGGTTTGCATGTGCCGCGGGCGTATTTGGTACACGATCCTGCACGCCCTGCAAATCGCCACTTCGGGCGCCACCGACGTGGCGACAGCCGTGACGCAGCTCCGCAAGAACAGGTGGCGGACTCCGTGCGGGCGGGTGTAGGTCGCCCGCCGCCGAGGCCGGGGCTCGCGATCGGGGTCCTTGCCCTTGCCGCCGCGTTCGGCCCACTGCCTGCCGGGTGCGGCTTGGAGGTTCAGCGGCCCGAACTCGTCCAGCCAGAACACCGCCTCCGGCTCGCCGTCCTCGTCGCGAAGTTCACCCTTTCCGGATGAGGCGGAGGCTGCTTGGCGGGGGCATGGTGGCCTTGAGGAGGGATCGTCATGGCGGATGTCACCCAGGATTTCTTCCGCAGCCTTGCGCAGCGGGGTCGCGATGGCCGGTTGACGGCGATCCACGAGGGCAGTGTTCGCTTCGACATCAACCGGGACGGGCAGACGGATCACTGGCTGGTCTCCATCGCCGAGGGCGGCATCACGTCGCGGAGCAGGCGACGGGCGGGGACGCCGTAGTCCGGGCGGATCGCGTGGTTTTCGACCGGATCGCCAGCGGGGAGGCGTACTTCCTGACCACGGTGCTGCGCGGCGAGGCGACCGTGGAGGGCAGCCCACGCCTGTTCGCGACCGTCCGAAGGCTGTTTCCGCCACCGCCTGCGTCCAGGGAGACGCGACACAGAGGAGGTGGCCATGAGTGAGAACCAGGTCGGCATCCTCGACGGCACGACCTTCATGGTCTGCGACCAGTCGGGGGACATCGTCCCGTCCTCCGACGCTCCCCACGGCCTGTTCGCGCACGACACACGCCTGCTGTCGAAGTGGATCTTGACGATCAACGGCGAGCGGCTGAGCACGCTTTCCATCGACGATGTCCACTACTTTGAGAACCGGTTCTACCTGGTGCCGGGTCGCCAGGACGTCTACGTCAACAGCACCCTGGCGGTACGTCGGATGCACACCCTGGACACCGGCCTCCACGAGGACCTGATCATCATCAACAATGATCGGCGACCGGTCGACCTGACCCTCAGAGTTGAGGTGGACGCCGACTTCGCGGACCTCTTCGAGGTCAAGGACGCAACGGCGAGGAAGAAGGGCCTGCATTACCGGCGGGTTGACGACGGGCGCCTCGTGCTCGGCTATGAACGGGAGCGGTTCCGACGGGAAACCATCGTCTCCACATCGGCACCGACAGAATTGGACAATGACGGCTTGACGCTGAAGGTTCACATCGAACCCCACAGCCGATGGTCAGCCAGGCTCAGCGCCCTGCCGGACCTTCCGATGCCAAGAGGGCTGGAGCGGCTGACGATCCCCGGGCGAGCAGCTCGCATGGGCCGGGACAAGCAACGCGACCTCCTGGAATGGTTGGACCGGGCGCCGCGTCTGGAGACTGGGTGGGAGCCACTGCGTACGACGTACCGGCGGAGCCTCATCGACCTGGCCGCGCTGCGCTTCAGCCCTTTCCTGGCCGAGGCCGAGAGCGTGCTTGCCGCCGGACTGCCCTGGTTCATGAGCCTGTTCGGCCGGGACAGCATCTTCACCAGCTTCCAGGCGTTGCCGTTCGCACCCGAGCTCGCCGCCACCACCCTGCGAGTGCTCGCGTTCCGACAGGGCAGCCGGGTCGACGACTTCCGGGAGGAGGAACCCGGCCGGATCCTGCACGAGATGCGCTACGGCGAGATGAGCATCTTCGAGGAAACCCCGCACACTCCCTACTTCGGCAGCGCGGACGCCACTCCCCTGTTCCTCGTGCTGCTGGACGAGTACGAGCGGTGGACCGGCGACGCCGACCTGGTCCGCTCGGTGGAGCAGGAGGCCCGCGCGGCGATCGACTGGATCAACGACTACGCCGACTTGACCGGCAACGGCTACATCTCCTACCAGCGACGGAACACAAAGAACGGCCTCGAGAACCAGTGCTGGAAGGACTCCTGGGACGGCATCTCGTACCGCGACGGCCAGCTGCCGGGCTTTCCTCGCGCCACCTGTGAACTGCAAGGATACGCGTACGACGCGAAGATGCGCACCGCCCGGCTGGCTCGCACCTTCTGGAACGACCCGGCGTACGCGGACCGGCTGGAGCGGGAGGCCGCGGACCTCAAGCAGCGCTTCAACCGCGACTTCTGGGTCGCCGACGGCGAGTACATGGCCCTCGCCCTCGACGGCGACGGCCGCCAGGTGGACGCCCTGTCGTCGAACATGGGCCACCTGCTGTGGAGCGGCATCGTCGAAGAGCAGAAGGCCACAGCCCTGGTGCGGCACCTGATGTCACCCGCCCTCTTCAGCGGTTGGGGCATCCGCACACTGGCCGAAGGCCAGGCCCGCTACAACCCGATCGGATACCACGTGGGCACCATCTGGCCGTTCGACAACTCGTTCATCGCTTGGGGAATGAGACGCTACGGATACGCCGACGAGGCGGCGCGGATCGCGGCCGGAATCCTCGACGCGGCAGCCTTCTACGACGGCCGGCTTCCCGAGGCATTCGCCGGGTCCAGCCGCTCCGATAACAGGTACCCCGTCAACTACCCCACCGCGTGCAGTCCCCAAGCGTGGTCGGCAGGGGCCCCACTCCTCCTGCTGAGGACGATGCTCGGGCTCCAGCCGGTCGGCGAAGACCTCGTCACCAGGCCCGCACTCCCCGCTAACCTCGACTTCGTGGCCCTGCTCGACATCCCTGGCCGGTGGGGGCGCCTCGACGCCTACGGCAGAGGGCCAGCCGCCGCCGGCGTTCGCGGGTATCAGCCAGCGCCGCAACAACTTTCCACCCCGTGACAGGAGGGACGATGCGAGAACTCGACCCGGCGCGCACCGCCGTCGTCGGCGTCCACTGGCAGCACGAGGTCGTCAGCCCCGACGGGATCTTCGGGCCCTTCTTCGCCGAGCAGGTCTCCCGACACCGCGTCGCCACGAACGCGGCGCGGGTCGCCGCCGCGGTGCGATCCAGCGGCGGCCTCGTCGTCTACACCCGCGTCGCCCACCGACCCGGCTACCCTGACCTCATCCCCAACACCCCCAGCTTCGCCATGATCGCCGAGCAGCAGGCGTACCTCGAAGGCACACCGAAGACCCGGATCATCGACGAGGTCACGCCGGCAGCCGGCGACGTCGTCATCACCCACGTCCGGCTCACCGGCTTCTTCGGCACCGAACTGGACACGATCCTGCGCGGCAGAAGCATCGACACGGTCCTGTTCACGGGCGTGGCGACCAACCTCTCCCTCGCCGGCACCGCCTACGAGGCGATCAACCACGGGTACCGCATCATGATCGTCTCCGACGCGTGCACGGCCGCCACCGACGAGGCACACCAAGCGAGCCTGGAAACGTTGGGTCAACTCGGCGAAGTAGCCACCACCGACGACGTCATCCGCAAACTGGCGGGCTGACCGGGGTCACTCGGGCTGGGAGGGCTCGGCCTCTACGCCGCTTCCAAGGCCGCAGCTCGCTCTTTCGCCCGAACCTGGTCCAACGACCTCAAGGAGAAAGGCATCAGAGTCAACGTCCTGAGCCCGGGTCACGTCTACACCGAAGCGCAGATCGACGCAGGGATTCCTCAATCCGCCTACGACAGCGTCCTGCCGGCCATCCCCCTCGGCCGGCTGGGCCACCCTGACGAGATCGCGAAGGCCATCGCCTTCCTCGCCTCCGACGACAGCAGCTACATCACCGGTGCGGAACTCGTCGCCGACGGAGGTCTCACCGCTGTCGGGGCGGCCGGCATCTGAGCTCGCTGAGGTTGGTGCGGCCTGGCCGGGCACAGCCGGGCCAGGCCGCCGCAGCGCGACAGCATCTCCAGCTACCCCGCAGCCCAACAGTGACACCCATAGACCAAAACGCGACAAAGCACGTCGTCGACGCCGCGGCGACACGTTCCACCGGATCGTGTTGGTGCTCTGGGCGCTGTCGGCGGTCGAGATCCTGGTTCTCGGCGCCATCGTGCTGAGCGGCATTCTCGGAGGTTCGGGCGGGTCGGCCCCGCTGCCGGTCGGCCACGTCGACTCCCTCGCCGCGCCCGGTTACTTCGCGTCCATACTGGATCGCCTCGGCGAATGGCCGATGCACACGCTGACCGTCCTGCCCTTCATCATCATCGCCTGGCTGGGCATGTGGGCCGCCCGCCGCCGCGTCCTCGAAGAGCCGGCCCGCCACAAGACCCTGCTCAAGTGGACCGCCGTCCTTGGACTCGGCGTCGCCATCGCCGGAGCTCTCCCGGCCGCTTTGGTCAGCGCCGGATGGCTGCACGTCGACGAGTCAGCCGCCAGTCTGATGCTGATGCTCCACGGCGGCAGCGGCATGTTTGCCGGCCCGGGTTACGTGGCCGTCTTCGGCCTGATCGCCATGCGGGTCACCCGGCCCGGCCCCGTTGTCGGCGCCCTCTCGGCCCTGGGCCAGCGTTCCCTGTCGGGGGTACCTGTTCCAGTCGGTGGCATGGCTGGTCCTCCTGGCACCCTTCACGCTCGCCCTCGGCCGCCGTTTCAACAACCCCACGGTGACCGGACTGATCATCGCGGTGGCCGTCTGGCTCGCGACCGTTCTGATCGCCCGCCTGCTCGACAAGCGCAAGCAGGCCGGTCCCGCCGAGATCGTCCTGCGCCGCCTGACCTACGGGCCTCCGGCGTAGTCGCCGGTCATGAAACCGCCCCGGCCGGATGGCCGGGGCGGTTTCGTCGTGGGGATTCCATCGCGGGTTCCCGGCACAATGCAGCACACCTCGCTCGTCGAGACGTCGATGCCGGTGCGTGCGACGCGCCGGACGCATGTACGCGAACCTGTCATGCTCGGCTCATCCAACGGGCTCCAGGCGCCTTCCGTTGCGGATGCCGGTCCACGTCGATCCCTCGATGACGCTCCGGCCGCCGACATAGACGGATTCGATCCCGGTGGGCGGTCGGAGCGGCTCGTCGTAGGTGGCGTTGTCGCAGACCGTCTCCGGATCGAAGACGACCAGGTCGGCGACCTTGCCCGCGACGATGGTGCCACGGTCGGGCAGACCGAAGAACTCAGCGGGCAGGGCGCTCATCCGCCGTACGGCTTCCTCGAGGGTGAGTACCCGCTTCTCCCGGACGAACTCGCCGAGGACCTTGACGAAGGTGCCGGCGACCCGTGGGTGGGGAGCTTTGCCGAATCCGGGAGGCGCCCCGTCCGTGCCGATCATCGTCTGGTCGTGACGCAGGATCGCTTCGAGGTCGCGGTCATCGATGAGCGAGGCGATCATGTTCGCGACGTTGCCCTCCTCGACGACGACCCTGGCAAGGACGTCGAACGGCTCGAGGTCGAGCCGCTGCGCGAGCTGGGCTATGGTGCTGTGGTCGTACCGGCCGGTGGCGGTGGACGCGACCCGGATGCCGGCATAGCCGGCTGTGGCGATGTACGAGTCCCACCCCGCGTTGCCCGGATTGCCGGTCGGATCCAGGACCTCGGCGGCGATACGCTGCCGCGTCCGCCGGTCGCTCAGCCGCGCCAGCATCGCGTCGACGCCGCCGTCCAGCACCCACGGCGGCAGGCACGACGAGAGCATCATGGAGGACGTGGTGTACGGGTAGGCGTCCTGTCCGATCCGGGTGCCGGCACGCCGTTCGGTGTCGAGGTGGGCGAGGACCTCCCCCGCCGCGCCCCAGTTGCTCCGATCGGCGATCTTCAGGTGGGAGATCTGCACCGGGTGGCCGGAATCCCGGGAGACGCGCACAGCTTCCCCGATGCCGTCCGTGATACGGCTGCCTTCGTTACGCATGTGCGTGGCGTACACCCGTCCCGCCGGCATCGCCGCCACGAGTTGGCTGATCTGTTCGGCCGTGCCGAACATGCCGGGCACGTAGGCGAGGCCGGTCGACAGGCCGAACGCTCCGGCGTCGCACGCCTCCCGGATGTGGCGGATCATCGTGGCCTGCGCCTCTCGCGACATGCCACCACTGCCGGGACCGTGCGCGAGCAAGCGGAGGTTGCCCTCTCCCACCAGGGCCGCCAGGTTGGTGAGGTACCCACCCTGGTCCGCCGCCTCGACAAAGTCGGCGAAGGTCGGGAAAACGGGGCCGCCGCGCGGGAAGCACTGCGCCAGGAACGCCGTCACCTCCGGTGAACCGTCCGCCGGAGCCAGGGAGAAACCACAGTTGCCGACGATCTCGGTGGTGACCCCCTGCCGGATCTTCGGAAGGTCACCCGAGGCGTACAGCGGTGCGTTGTCGCTGTGGGAGTGGACGTCGACGAAGCCCGGGGCGATGACCTTTCCGTCGATCGCGACAACGCGCTTGCCGTCGTGGGAGATCTGCCCATGCGGGCGGACGTCCACGATGCGGTCCGCATGGACCAGGACGTCACCCGGAGACGACGTGCCTCCGGTCCCGTCTACGACGGTGCCGCCGGCGAAGAGTACGTAGTCGGACACGGATGAGCCTTCCGGCATTCGTGAGTGATGGGTGGTTTCAGCTGCGCTGGCTGCGGTCGCCCCGGATCCGCGTGGCGATCATGATCAGGAATCCGACGAACAGCATCGCGAACGTCATGAGGACGCCGACCGCGGCGACCTTCGGACTGACCTCGAACTGGATGTTCTGGTACATGCGAACCTGCAGCGTGACCGTCTGGGCGCTGCCCAGGAACACGCCGAGAACCAGGTCGTCGAACGCCATCACGAATGCGAACAGCAGCGACGAGATGGCCGCCGGGACGATGAGCGGCAGCAGGATGTCCCGGGCCCGACGTGCCGCGTTGGCGCCGAGGCTGGCGGCGGCGTGTTCGTAGAGCGGGTCGATGTTCCTGATGACCGCCTGGGACGTGATCATGACGTACGGGAGTCCGAAGACGGTGTACGCCAGCACGAGAGCGGTCGGGGTGCCGAGCAGCCCGCCTCGCGCGAAGAGGAGGAACAGCGCCACCGCGTAGATGATCGGCGGCATGACCATGGGGGCCATGGACAACAGGTAGAACAGGACGCCGACCCTGCGGAGCCGGGTTCTGGCCACTGCGAACGCGCAGAGTACGCCCAGCACCGTGGCGAGCGCTGCGGCAGCTATCGCAACCGTCAGGCTCAGATACGTCGAGGAGATCCAGAACTCGTCGGTGAAGTACTCATCGAACCAGCGCGTCGAGTAGCCGGTGGGCGGGAAGACGAGGAAGTTGGAGCTGTTGAAGGCGAGCATCAGCACGACGATCTGGGGTCCGACCAGGATGACGATGCCGACGACGGCGACCACCCCGAGAAGCACGTGGCGCACGTACGATATTCCTTCGCCGACCAGGCGGCCGGCCCGCCCGAGGAGGCCACCGGCCAGGCGGTTGGCGACCAGATCCGTCAAGGCTCCGAGGGCGTTCGACCCACGCCCGGGCACCGCCCGGGAGGCACCACCCCCGAGTGCCTGCGGAGAGGTCAGGCCCAGGGGCCTGCGCAACAGGAGCATCAGGATCACGACCCCGACCAACAGGATCGTGGCCTGGGCGGCGGTGGGACCGTACTGGTTCTGGGTGTTGATCTGCACGTCGATGCGTTGGGCGATCATCGGCACCGCGGGACCCCCGAGGAGCGCGGGGGTGGTGTAGAAGCCCAGCGACGAGATGAACACCAGGCTGACCCCGGCCATGAGACCGTTAACGGACTGCGGGAAGAAGACGGTCCGCCAGGCCGAGAAGGGCGAAGCCCCCATCGATCGGGCCGCATCGGTGAGCTTCCGGTCGATGCCACGCATGGCCGCGTAGATCGGCAGCGTCATCATCGGCAGGAGCACCTGGCTCATGCCGATGACGATGCCCACGTCGTTGAAGACGAGCTGGTGCGGTTCGGAGAAGATTCCCAGTGCCGTGAGCCAGTTGTTCACGACACCGTTGTCCGCCAGCAGCGCACGCCAGGCGTACGACCGCACCAGGGTCGAGGTGAAGAAGGGCAGCGAGACGCTGGCCAGCACGACAGCCGCCAGGTACCGCGGCAGCCGCGTCGCCGCGTAGGCCAGCGGGTAGCCGATCGCGGCGGTCACAACGGTCACCACGAGCGCGATCTTGATCGTACGCTGCATGACCGGAATGAAGAGCCCGTCGTGCAGCAGGTCGGTGTACCGCGACAACGACATCCCGGTGTCGGTGACCAGTGAATCCACGACCAGCCGGCTGAGCGGCAGGACGAACAGGGCGAGAAGAGCTATCACCGCCGGCAGTGCGAGCCAGACCACGGCATCCGGCATCCACGTCGGGCGGCGGATCGTCGAACGTCTGGCTCGCACCGTCGGTGTTGACATCAGCCGGCCAACCACTTCTGCCAGCGGTCGATGGCGATCTCCTCGTTGGTCTTGCCGCCCGCCCCGATCGAGCTCCAGTAGTCGGTGTTCTGCAGGACCGTCTTCTCCACGATGCCCGGCGCGGTCACCAGGAGCTTCTTACGCTCCTCGGGGATGTGGTCGAAAGCCGCCGGGATCGTCGGCGCGTACGTGATGAGCTGCGCGAACTCGGCCTGACGCTGCGGCTGGGAGGCGAACTCGATGAACCGGCTCGCACCCTCCACATTCGAACTGCCCTTGGGGATCGCCCAGTAGTCGACCTGCACCACGGCCTGCTCGAAGGTGCTGGAGATGTTCTTCGCACCGTCGGCGATCGCGGACTGGATCCGGCCGTTCCACGCGGCCACCGTCGAGATCTGCTTGTCGACCAGCATCTGGATGGACTCCGCGCCGTTCTCCCAGAACTTCAGGACCTGAGGCTTGATCTCGGACAGCTTGCGCAGCGCCCGGTCCATGTCGAGCGGGTAGAGGTCCGCAGGCTTCACGCCGTCGGCGAGAAGGGCAATCTCCAGGGTGCACCCGCCGGGGCCGTCGCCGGTACGGAAGGAGCGCTTCCCCTTGACCGTCGCGTCCCACATGTCCGCCCAGTTCGTCGGCTCTCTGCCGGTCAGGCTCCTGTCGTACGCGAGTTGCACGGCGAAGACGATCGCGGGTACCGCGGTCTCCAGTGCGGCGTACGGGGAGAAGGCGTCCTTCAGGCTGGAGTCCTTCCACAGGCTGTAGTCGATCTTCTGCAGCAGCCCGTCACGGGTCCACGATCCGATGCGGGCCCCGTTGAGGTCCACGACGTCCATTCCGGGCTTACCGGAGGCGATGGCCGTGCGCAACTGCGCGGCCGGGGGTGCCGGTGCGGGAATGACCTTGATGCCGGTCTCCTTCTCGAAGGGCTCGAAGAAGGCCTTCCGCTGGGCGGCTCCCCAGGCACCGCCGCCGTCGAACACCACGAGCTCCTTCGGGTTCCCGGATCCCCCGTCGCCCTGCGCTTTCGGCTTGAGGGCGTCCGGGTTGCCGCCACAAGCGGAGAGGCCCAGGCCGAGCAGTCCTGCCCCGGCACCCGCCAGCAGGCTGCGCCGCGAAAGTGTTCTCGTCACATCCGGATTCGTCACGGGTGAATCCCTTCCATCACTGGCTGCGAATTGTTTGCGGTGGCGGCGATGCGGGCTCCGGGGGGACCGGGGGAGGCGAATGCGCGCAACGCGGCCGGGTCCCATTCGAGATGTACGGTCGCCCCCTTTTGCACCCGCATCGCGGGGTCTGAGGAGAGCCCTTGGACCATGAGTTCCTGGCCACCCACGCGCACCCTGATCGTCGTGGTGGGCCCGGAGAAGACAACCTCGACGACCTGCCCGGACAAACTCGCGGGCCGGTCACTCCGGCACAGCCGGATCGCCTCGGGTCGGAGGGCAACCCGGCATTTCTGGCCCGTTTCCGGTCGGACGCTCGCCGGGAACAGCGCGGGAAACCGCCGGTCGTCCAGGGCGACCTGGGCCTCTCCGGCAGCGACGGAGATCACGGTCGAATCGAGAATGTTGGTACGGCCGAGGAATCCGGCTACGAATTCGGTTGCGGGAGCGCCGTACAACTCCTGCCCGGGGCCGAACTGCTCGATCCTTCCGTCCCTGAGCAACGCCACCCGGTCCGACATCACGAGCGCCTCTTCCTGATCGTGAGTTACGAAGATCATGGTGAGGCCCAGTTCCTGATGCAGGCGGCGGATCTCCATCTGGACCTGTTCGCGAAGCTTCCGGTCCAGGGCACCCAGGGGTTCGTCGAACAGCACAATCGGAGGCCGGTACACCAGCGCCCGGGCCAGGGCGACGCGCTGCTGTTGCCCGCCGGACAGCGCGGTCGGTCTGCGGTGCGCCAGTCCGGTGAGATCGACCAGGTCCATCACCTCGGCAACCGCCTTCGCGCGTTCCGATCTGGATGCGCCGCGCACCTTCAGCGGGTAACCGATGTTGTCGGCGACGGTCATGTTGGGGAAAAGCGCGTACCGCTGGAACACGACTCCGAGGTTCCGCTTGTGCGTCGGCAGGTTGGTGATCCGCCTGTCCCCGACGTACACCTCGCCGGAATCCGGTTTCTCGAAGCCGGCGATGGCCATGAGCAGTGTGGTCTTCCCCGACCCGGACGGGCCGAGCAGCGACACGAACTCGCCGGGTTCGACCGTGAGCGTGACGTTCTCGACGGCGTGGACGTCGCCGTAGTACTTGGAAACCCCCTCCACCCGTACGGAGGCTCCTGAAAAATTGGAGGCGGCGGCTTTCCGGCCGGCGATTTGCTCAGTTCCCACGACCGCAGACTTCCTCGATGGCCAGCATGTGCATCCGGATCATGTCGTAGTAGTCGACGAGTTCGACGCGCTCGTCCGGCATGGTGTTGTACTTGCCGCCCGGGCCGCACACGACTCCCTCCATGCCGGCCTTACTCAGGTGAGCCGCGTCGGACCCGAAGAAACAGCACGGCTGGATGGCCCCGGTCGGTTGGGCGGCGTCCCGGATGAGCTCGTAGGCGGAGTTCACTGTCCGGACGATGCGTGAATCGGCGGACACCTCGAACGGCGGCATGTCGGGGCGGTCGGTCATTTTCTCCTGCGGGAACACCTCCGCCCGAAGCCCGGGAAACTCCGACTCCAGCCGATCAAGCTCCCGCCGCAGGTCGGCGAGCACGGACTCGACGCTCTGGCTGGGCGCGTACCGACCGGTGCCGACGAGGCGTACGAAGTCGGCGATCTGCGGCGGGCGCCATTCCTCCAGGCTCCGGCCCAACGCACCGTGAATCACACCGACGTTGCAGCGGTTGACCTCGCCGTGCCGCTCGTCCGCCGCGCCGGAGAAGGTCATCGCGTTCAGTCGCGGCACCAGCGCACACGCGGCGGCGATGGCGTCGACGGACTCCTCACGCTTCGACAGGTGGCGGGTCACGCCCGTCAGCTCGACGGTGAAGTTGAAGGCACCGGCGTGGAGGGTCAGCGCCTGGACGTCGGTCGGCTCACAGTTGATGAAATAGTCGGCGCGAACCCCGTGCTCGATCATCTTCACCGTGCCGATGCCGCCCTGCAGCTCCCCGACGACGAACGTGAGGATCACGTCGGCGGCAGGGCGGAAGCCGCCGTGGATCAGTGCCTCGACGGCACTGAGGTACGAAGCGCACCCCGCCTTCATGTTCGAGACACCCAACCCGTAGATGACCTCGTCGGTGGTGTGCGCCCCCCACGGGTCGACCGTCCATCCCTCGGTGGCCGGGTTCGTGTCGATGTGGCCGTTGAACAGCAGCGACGCCGCGCCGGGGACCCCCCGCCCCGTCCCCTTGAACACCCCGACCGCGTTGTAGCGACCGGGGGACACCTCATCGAGCCACGCCTGCAACCCGAGCTCGGACATGTAGTCGACCAGCGACTTCGCGAGCTGCACCTCCCCGGGGGTCTCGGTCCGCGAGTCGAAGCGAACCATGCGCTGCAGCAGTGCCAGCGGCCTCGCCACGTCGAGACCGGCCGCCAGGGCGTGAACGGACGGCGCCGTGGAGCGGACGGGTTGCGCGTCGGTCATGAGTCGTACCTGCCCTGTCGCCACCGGACCGGTGCCAGCCGACCGTCGGGCGGCCTGGCAAGATTGTTGAACGATAGCAAGACGCCCCGGGCGAGGGAAGGGTTGATTTTCGCTGCCCCGAGGTGGGAATCTGGCTCGACCTGGCGGACGTGTTCGACGCGGGATGGTGCTGGCGTGTTGAGCGAAAGCTGCGCTCGTCCGCAGCGCCACGGCCCGCTCCGGCCTGGCGGGGCCCGCGCCGACACAGGGCGGGACCAGCGAGAGTGCGGCTCCGGGACCTACCCGGCTTCGCTCACGACCGCGACGATCCGCCCGGCGTTCCGCGTCGGCGCCAGTCGCGACGGACGGCACGGGACGGTGTCCGATGACCGGGAGTCCAACATGGAAGCGACGATGCTCGACGCGGGCGAGGCTATGCCGCATAATTGTTGAACGACTCGTTGACGATGGTGTGGCACGAGATTGTCGGGTCGCACGGTCCCGACAGTGCCGTTAAGGAAACCCGGTGACGACAGCGATTGTGCGTGAAGGTTCAACGGAACAGGCATCCGGAGCAAGCCGGGTCGCTGCGGTGCTGCGACGTCGGATCATGGAGGGCCATGTGAAGTCCGGCGAATTTCTCCGCGAGGGGCGGCTCGTCGAGGACCTGTCCGTGTCCCGGAACACGCTGCGGGAGGGCTTCCGGCTCCTGACTCAGGAGAGGCTGGTCGTCTATGAGGCCAATCGGGGCGTACGGGTGCGCACCCTCGGTCCGGAAGATGTCAACGACATCTATCAGATGAGGCGGGTTCTGGAGTTGGGCGCCATCGAGAACGCCGGCCCCTCACTCGCCAAGCCCGAGATGTTGGCGCAGATGGATGCCGCCGTGCGGGACGGATACGCGTACGCCTACCGCGGCATCTGGTCCGCGGTCGGAACCGCCAACATGGAATTCCATGTCGCGATCGTCCGACTCGCCGGGAGTGAACGGCTGACGGTGGCGGCCGAAAGCCTCTTGGCGGAGCTGCGCCTCGCCTTCGGAGCCGTCGAGGATCTCCAGCCGTTCCATGAGCCATACCTGGAACCCAACGAACGGCTCTCTGAGCTGCTGCACGCCGGCGAAACAGGTCAGGCATCCCGAGAGATGGCGGTCTATCTTGAGCGAGCACAGCGCCAATTACTGGCCGCGATCGTGTCATGAGAGCGGCGCGTCGAACCAAGGTCGCCCACCCCGGGCGCGGGTCACGGCTACCACGATCGGCGGGGTCCTGCGCATGACCGGCACGACCCCGACTGTGGACCTCAACGCGGACCTGGGCGAGGCGTTCGGTGTCTGGCCGATGGGCGACGACGCATCGCTGATCGACATCGTCACCAGCGCCAACGTCGCCTGCGGCTACCACGCGGGGGACGCCTCGAGCATGCGCCGGGCCTGCGCCATGGCTGCCCGGCGCGGCGTCTCCGTGGGCGCCCAGGTCGGCTACCGTGACCTAGCCGGCTTTGGACGGCGTTTCATCGACGTCGCCCCCGAGGAACTGACCAACGATGTCCTCTACCAGATCGCTGCCCTGGATGGCATCGCCCGGGCGGAGGGCATCAGCGTCAGTTACGTGAAGCCGCACGGTGCCCTGTACAACGCCATCGTCACCCACGGGGAGCAGGCCGCCGCCGTTGTCGAGGCGGTGCGGGCGTTCAATCCGGGGCTCCCGGTCTACGGGCTGCCGGGATCCGCCTGGCTGCGCCGGGCAGCCGACGCCGGCCTCAAGCCGGTGACCGAGGCGTTCGCCGATCGCGCCTACCGCAGCGACGGCACTCTGGTCTCACGCCGGCTGCCGCGCGCCGTCCTCCACGACCCCGACGTCATCGCCGCCCGCGTCGTGCGGATGGTGATCGAGGGCGCGGTCGAGGCCGACGACAACCTGGTCGTCGACGTCACACCCCAGTCGATCTGCGTACACGGCGACACCCCGGATGCCGTCGCCATCGCACGTGCCGTACGCCAGGCCCTGGTGGCCGCCGGCGTGTCCGTCAGGTCCCCCACGTGACCCTGCGTCTCCTGCCGTACGGCGAACGCGCCCTGCTCATCGAGGTCGCCGACCACCACGAAGCCCTGGCCCTGTACGACGACATCCGGCGTGACCCCCCCGCGGGCGTGGTGGATCTGGTGTCCGCAGCGGCCAGCGTGCTCGTCGTGTTCGAAGACGAGGAGACCGCTGGCGCGGCCTCCCGGACGCTACGGACCAGGACGGTTCCACGGGTGGACCGGGCGGTCGGCGACCTGGTCGAGGTTCCCGCCTGCTATGACGGCGCGGACCTGGGTGAGGTCGCGGCCAGCATCGGCATGTCCGTGGAGGAGGTCGTCCGGCGCCACGAAACCGCGGAGTACGTTGTCGCCTTTGTGGGATTCGCCCCGGGATTCGCCTACCTGACCGGCCTGGATCCCGCCTTGCACATGCCCCGACGCAGCGTGCCACGGACCAGAGTCCCCGCCGGGTCGATAGCCATGGCCGACGAGTACACCGCCATCTACCCGCAGGAGTCCCCGGGTGGCTGGCGCCTCCTCGGGCACACCAGGCTCGGGATGTGGGACCTGGACCGTCAGCCGCCCGCCCTGCTCCAGCCCGGCATGCGCGTACGGTTCAGGCGCGTGACGCGATGACGAGCGGGACTGTGGAGATCGTCCGGCCCGGCACGTTGACCACCATCCAGGACGACGGGCGGCCAGGACTCGCCCGGCTGGGGGTGAGCCCGTCCGGCGCCTGTGACCGGCCCGCGTACCACCTCGCGAACCGGTTGGTCGGCAATGCGCCGAACGCAGCCGCCCTGGAAGTGACCGTGGGTGGCCTGGTCGCGAGGTTCAGCCACTCCTGCTGGGTGGCGGTGACCGGCGCCCCTGCCCCGGTCGTCTCGGCGGGTCGGGCCTGCGCGCCGTACGGTCCGGTCTTCGTCCCCGCAGGCGGTGAACTGCAGATCGGCGTCCCGGCCGCGGGCCTGCGCAGTTACCTGGCGGTCCGGGGCGGGATAGCCGTGCCCCCCGTGCTGGGCTCCCGCTCGACCGACACGCTCACGGGAATCGGACCGGCGCCGCTCCAGGCTGGCCAGATCCTGCCGATCGGCGACACGGCCGCCGGCCCGGTAGCCCCGGTGGACCTGGTTCCGGTGGCTCCCCTTCCGCAGGAGCCGGTGATCGAGTTCCAACCCCTGCGCCGGCCCGGGTGGTTCGCCGACAACGCCCTCGACGCGCTGAGGGACAACTATCGGGTGAGCCCCGACACCAACCGGATCGGGATGCGGCTGCAGGGGAACGTGATCGAACGAGCGCGCCAGGACGAACTCCCCAGCGAAGGGCACGTCGCCGGGACCATCCAGATCCCGCCGTCCGGGCAGCCGGTCATCTTCCTCGCGGACCATCCCGTGACCGGGGGCTACCCCGTCCTCGGGGTCGTCCGCGCGAGGTCCCTGCCACTGCTGGCGCAAGCCAGACCTGGGCAGAGGTTGCGGCTGCGTGTCACCTGAACGGCCTTCCGGTACGTGCCACCCGCTTCGCATACCCCTCGGTGTCATCGGCCCGGCACTCGCTTACCGTGACCATCTCCGCTAGCCCTGCATTCCGCACGTGGATGATCGTGGGTGGATTTCGGCGCGGCGGGTTGGTCGTGAGGGTGGCCGGTGGCAGCGTGCCGGGCTGTGAGA
>JAEVHO010000064.1 GCA_016802835.1 Micromonospora sp. ATA32
CCCCGGCCGACCTCGAGGACCTCCTGGCCCGGATCGAGCGACACGAACAGAAAGAGTCGAACCCCCAACAGCACGATGACTGCGACCACCAGCCTGCCGCACTGGCCCTCGCCGCATAACCCCCGAAGGACTTACGGCGCGGACCACTAAGACTCCGGTTGCAAGCCCAACTCGCGCGGCACGTTCCGAATCCAGTCAGCCTGTGCTGGATTCCCTCCTGCCGCGCAATACGCTCCAGCAGGTCGATGAACTCCCGACGTTCGTCGGAATTCATCTGATCGAGCTCGTATCCGATGCTCTCCAGCGCATGCAGGCGGCGTGCGAGTCGAGCCCCGACCGAGCAACGTCATCCAGGATCATCATCGCCGACAGGAGCGCCCTGGCGAGGTGGTCAACGATCACCAGCTTCCAATCCTTGCCTCAATACCTGTAACGCCCCATTTGTCGAGAAGGGCGTTAGCCTCGTCAAACTTATTTTGCGAAGGAAGCTCGTACACAGCCTTGATTCCGTGACGCTGTACTGGGGAACCTGGGCCCTGCCCGTCTCGCCGCGCACGCCCGAACCCGCTGGCCCGCCCTGACAGCCGTACCCGTGCGGTATCGCGGCACGTTCGCCTACGTCAACGGCCAACTCGCTGACGGGACCACGCTGCCGCTGTGCCGGCTGCGCTACGTCGGACCACCCTCAGACAGTATAGAGGTCCCACCGGAACACCCGGCGGGACCTCTATACGGAATGGCGAATTGCTCGCTCTTCGTCCGCAGACCAACACTGTCCGGCACTCCAGCCGCCACGGTAAATCTGCGACCCTACCGAGAGCTTACACCGTCGGAATAGTTGCGACCGTCACTTGCCCATCCATCAGGCATTCGATGAGAACGGAACCACCAAGCGGATAAATCCAGAAGTGCGGCCCCACATCAAGGATTTCCCGTGCACGCCGTACGGCAACATCCGCAGGCAGAGTGACAGTCGGCAGCACGAGATTCCCCCAGAAGATGGCGACGCGCATTCCACGTTCCACGTAAGAGGACAGCAGTTCCGATGCCATCCGTGCCCAGCCCTCTTCATCATCCCACCAAATTCGGTCCTTATATGAAGCGGAGTCCCAGTCAAGAGCTGCACTGAAAGTCGGAGGAAATCTGTTAAGGCTCACCGCCTCCAATTCCCGACTCTCGGCCCATCCCAACTTCATAACTTGGCGACCGTCGCCATCCTCAGGATCGTTCATAAAGTCCGGAAGATAGTCTGGGTGACTTGCATATTCGTTGTTCTCGGTCATCTTTGAAGCACCTTCAGCCAGGGCGCAACGGTCGTGGACGGCCACCTGATGGCATATTTACGGACGGCTGAACCCTTGCCCGTCATCACGTTGATGTGTGCACCCTTCTCCGGGTCAACGTCCAAGCGGAACTCCCTGTACTCACCGCCGCTCTTTCCGGTGAATCCAGTCACCTTTCCAAAGGTTTCGACCGCGCTCTCCAGCCGCCCTCTGAGAGTGCTCCGTGTACCGGTATCGAGCGTCCCCACGATGTCCAGTCCGGTGTTTCTGGCCGCCTCGAACGAGTCCCTGTCAAGCGTAATTTCACTTCTCGGATTCGCCGGGTTGCATGAACAGGTCTCCGAGTGTCCCTCAACCGAGCCACCGCAATTGTGGACCAGGACAGGCGTGTCGCCCGCCTCCACATAGTACGTGTGGATGTCGGCGACGGTGAGGTCGCGCATCTCCTCGACGCCGAGCTTGTTGAGCACCGCGACGACGGTGACCGCACCCTTGCCGCGAACCAGCAGCTTCGTACCCGGCTTCAGGTCCTTGGCGTCCGACCACTTCCGCTCTGACGCGTTCCAGAACGGGTGGTGCTGGGTCGTCTTGACCTTCGCGGTCTTCCCGTCCTGGTCGCGGACGGTGAGGTCGGTCAGGTCCTTGTCGGTGTTCCGATGCAGCTGGGTGACCTGCTTCGGCTCCGACTTTCCGGTCTTCGGGTCGGTCGCGGCGACCTTGTCACCGACGTTGACGTCCTCGATCGGCCGCTTCGAGCCGTCAGCCATCAGGACCTTGGTCTTCGGGTCGAAGCTGTGCCGACGCTTGATCGGGCACGAGGCGCCTCCACGTCCGCCGCCGATCAGGTTCAGGCCCGGGACCATGTTCTCCACCGCGGCCCGCGGGTTGTACCGACCCGAGCTCGCGACCTGGTCGACCGCGTCCTCGACGGTGTTCTCCGCCGCCTCGGTCGCCAGCCGGCCGGCGAGACCGGTGCCGACCTTCTTGGCGACGATCGCGCCGACCCGGCTGGCCAGGGCGCCACCCGCGCCACCGATCATGCCGGTCACCGCGCCGGTGCCGAGCGAACCCAGGGCGTCACCGATGCTGTGGATGTCACCCTGCGCGGCGTCCTTGGCCAGGTTGATCAGTGCGGCGGTACCGGCCATGCAGGCGAGGGCGCCGGCACCGGCGGTGAGCGCGGTGCAGGCCATGCCGGCGAGGATCGCCCCGCCGATGGCGGCGACCTCGATCAGGACGTCCTTGTGCTCCTTGACCCATTTCTTTGTGGCGTTGGCCGCGTCCTTGACGTGACTGACCGCCTTCTTGACGGCTCGATGTGCCTTTGCGGCGATCTTCTTACCGGCCTGCTTGGCCTTGTTGTAGAGCTGTTTGGCGCGTTTCTTCGCGGCGGCGATCTTCTTCGACAGGTACTTGCGACCCTGGTCGATCTTCTTCTTGGCGTAGCGCTTGGCCTGGTGGTACTTCTTCTTGACGTAGCGCTTGACCTGGTTGTACTTCCGCTTGACCTGGTGGTAGCGCTTCTTCACCGCCGCCTTGGCCCGGTGATAGGTCTTTTTGGCGACGCTCTTCACCGAGCTGTAGGCACGCGACGCGTAGGACGAGGCGTAGGAGTAGGCCGACGAGGCGTACGACGAGGCGTACGAGTAGGCCGACGAGGCGTACGAGCGGACCGAACTGACCGCGCTGGAGACGGACTTCTTGAAGCTGTTCCAGCCCCAGTGACCGGTCGGGTCGGTGACGGTCAACGGGTTGGCGTCGCCGTACTGGTAGCGGTTGGCGTTGATCGAGTCCGGCACCGGGCTGTTGCTGGCGGTGTCCCGGGTGTCGAACTGGCCGGTGTCGGTGTTGTACCAGCGGGCATGCATGTTGACCCGCGAGGTGAGCGCGTCGGTCCACTCCGACTGGTAGCCCAGCTGGCCGAGCAGGCCGCTGGTGCCGACCAGCTTGCCCAGCGGGTCGTAGGCCACCGAGCCGGACAGGGTCGTCCCGGTAGCGCTGAACTGCCCGACCACGTCGGTGTGCAGGTCCGTCCAGACCATCCGCTGGTCGCCGCCGGCGGTCGCGCCGACCACCTCGGCGGACGGGCCCCGCGCGTAGGTCGCGGAACCGTCGCCGGCCAGGTCGTTGCCGAGACCGGTGTACGAGAAGTTGGGGCGGATCGCCCGACCCAGACCGTCGTAGGTGTAGGTCTGCGTGCCGCCGGCAGATTGCTGCGACACCACCTGGCCGAAGGCGTCGGTGCTGGTGGTGTTGCCGCCGGCCGCTGCCAGGGTGCCCCGGGCGGTGTAGGTGTAGCTCACGCCGTCTGCGGTCTGCAGCCGGTTGCGCTGGTCGTACGTGAACAGCTTGGAGCCGTTCTGCACCCGGTTGCCGGACTTGTCGTAGGCGTACACAGTGGTGGCGCTGCCGTTGTTCCACGACGTCAGCCGGTCGGCCAGGTCGTAGCTGTAGGTGTTGGTCGCCGCACCCGCGAAGCCCGTGGTGGTCTTCGAGGTGATGTTGCTGTTGGCGTCCCAGCCGTAGGTGATCTTCGCCAGCGAGGTGCCGCTCGACGACTTCAGCTCGTCGTCCTTAAGCCGGCGCAGGGAGTCGAAGGTGAAGTTGCGGCTGTTCCCGTTCGTCCCGTAGCTGATCTTGGTGACCTGGGAGAGCGTGTTGTAGGTGTAGCCCATCTGCACGCCGGCCGTCGGGTTGCTCAGCGTCGACAGCCGACCCGCGCCGTCGTATCCGTAGGTGGTGGCGCCGGCGGCGTCCTGGCGGGAGGCCATTCGACCGTCGGGGTCGTAGCCGAACGAAGAGTTCCCCGACGGGCCGGTCACCGACAGCGGCAGGCCGCGGTCGTCGTAGCTGATCGTGTTCGTGCCGCCCGAGCCGGACAGCGAGGTCATCCGGCCCGCGACGTCGTAGTCGAAGACGCGGTCCTCGGTGGTGGCCTCGGCGCCCGCGCCGCTCTGCCGGATCAGCTGACCCATGTCGTCGTAGGCGTTGGTGACCGTGACCCCGCCGGGCAGCAGCTGCTTCGACGGCCGGCCGCCCTGGTCGTAGACGAGGGTGAAGGTACGGCCCGCCTCGTCGGGGTGGGCCGCGGTGGCCGGCTCGATCTGCGACTCCGGCAGCCCCCACGTGTTGTACGTGGTGAAGAAGGCGTTGCCCCGACCGTCGGTGAACCGGGTGCGGTTGCCCTCCAGGTCGTAGCCGAACGTCGTCTGGATTGAATCCGACCCGGAGATCGGCTGGATCTCCTTCGTCAACGCGCCCGTCGCGTCGTACTCCATGGTGGTGGTGGTACCGCGGGCGTCCGTGGTCGCCACCATGTTGCCGGCCCGGTCGTAACGGGCGACTGCGACGACAGCAGGGCGTTCGCCGCGCTGTACTCCGCGGTGCCGGTGGCCCGGTCCGCCATGTCGTAGGTGATCGTGGCGTACGAGCCGTCCGGACGGGTGGAACGGGTGGTCCGCCCCTCGCTGTCGTAGGTGTAGCTGCTGACGTTGTTGGCGCCGTCCTTGACGGTCAGCGGTTCACCCGCCGCGTTGTACGTGGTCGTGCTGTTCACCCCGGCGGCCGAGGTGACCTGGGTCTTCTGATCCGCGGCGGTGTCGTCATAGGTGTAGCGGGTGGTGTAGTTCGTGTTGCTCTGCCGGACCACCTCGGTCGAGGTGAGGGTACGGCCCAGGTAGTCGTAGGTGGCCGTGCCGACCGCGCCGGACGGGTCCTTCGACGACAGCAGGTTGCCCGCGTCGTCGTAGGTGTAGGTGGTCACCCCGTCGTTCGGCGCGGTCTCCTTCGCGAGCCGGCCGAGCTGGTCGTACTCGTAGCGGGTGACCTTGCCCAGCGGGTCGGTCACCGCGGTGACCTGCCCGGTCGTGTCGTAGGTCTGGGTGCTCTCCGGCACGATCGGGACGCTCGAACCCGGCGGGGTGTAGGCCGGGTCCTTCTGCGAGACGACCCGACCGGCGGCGTCGTAGCCGGTGACCGACCAGTTGCCGTTCGCGTCCCGGCTGTCGGTCGCCTCGTCGAACGTGTTGTAGCCGGCCCAGCTGACCGCGTTGGCCAGAGCTGGCAGCTGCCCGGCCTGCTCGACCGTCGCCGCCGGGGCGGTGGACTTCACCACCCGGCCTTCCTCGTCGTAACCCTGGTAGGTGGTGTTGCCGTTCTCGTCGGTGATCGAGGTCGGCAGCCCGTCCTGGTCGACCACCTGTGAGGTACGGATGACCTGAGCGTCCGCCGCCGGCGCCGTGCCGGCCTTGATCTGCGAGACCTCGGTGGCGGTCAGCGCCTTCTGGTAGACCTGGACATCACTGATCTTGCCGTTGAAGTAGTTGGTGCAACCGCCGTTCCACAGGCCGCAGCCGACGGTGAACGGACCGTCCGTGGCCCAGGCCGCCACCCCGGTCTTGGTGCCGTCGGCGACACCGTTGACGTAGAGGGTCATGGTGGCGGCCTTGGCGTCGAAGACACCCGCCAGGTGGGTCCAGGTGTTCAGGGCCGGCACGGCCGTCGCGGTGGCGACCTGGTCGCCCGTCGGGTTGTCGATGTCGCCCGACTTCATGACGAACTTCCACTGGTTCGTCTCGTGATAGCGCAGCTCGAATGCGTTCTGCCGGTCACCGTCCTGGCCGAGGATGCGGCCCTTGACGCCGGCGGCGCCGAGGTTGACCCAGGCGGCGAAGGTGAGGCTCCGCTCGGTGTCCACCAGCGGACCCGTCGTCCCCACCTTGGTGTCCGAGCCGTTGAAGACGGCGGAGCCACCACGGTCGGTCGACCAGGCCAGGCTGCCCGAGGCGGTCGCGGGGCTGTTGCCCACCGAGTCCGCGGCCTTCGTGCCCGAGGTCTCGTTGAGCTTCCAGCGCGCGACCGGGGTCAGCGCCGACGAGGGGTACGTCGTCTCGGCGACCGCCCGGCCGGCCTTGTCGTAGAGCGCCTCCGAGCTGCCAGTGACCTTGTTGCCGTTGGCACCGTCGGTGGAGACGGTGGAGACGACGTTGTCGTCGGCGTCGTAGGTCAGCGTGGTGGTCCGCTTCAACCCGTTCGGGTCGACCGTCGAGGAGATCGTCCGGCCGGCCGCGTCGTAGCTGGTCGTGGTGGTGCTGCGACCGTTGTTGCCGACCTCGTTCAACTCGTTGCCAGCCGCGTCGTAGGTGTGCTCCTGCACCACGAACGTCTTGCCGTTGTTGTCGGTCCGGACGACCTTGGCTTCCAGGCCGTTGTCGGTGTAGGTGTACGACGTGGTCCAGCCCATCGCGTCGGTCTCCGACGCGAGCCGGCCCGCCGGGTCGTACGACCGCCGGGTGGTGACCATGTCCCGGGGCGCCGAGGGGTTGTTCGGGTCGCCGGTGTATCCGAGCACGGTCGAGGTGAGCAGGTTGCCCTCGGCGTCGTACGTGCTGGTGGTGACCCCGCCGTCCGCCTCGGTCTCCTTGACCACCCGGCCGTACTGGTCGTACTCCATGCCGGTGGTCTGGTTCAGCGCGTTGGTGCTGGCCGTCTCCTGGCCGTACGCGTTGTAGGTGTGCTTCTCGGTCCGCGGCGCGTCACCACCGGTGGTGTCGCTGACCGTCTGCTCGACGACGTTGCCGTCGTCGTCGTAGGTGGTGTCGGTCTTCGCGGTGTGCACCGCGCCGGTGACCCGGTTGGTCACGCCCGGCTCGGTCTCGCTGACCGGCCGGCCCAGCTTGTCGAAGGCGCGGGTGGTGGTCAGCCCGGACGGGAAGGTATCGGTCACCTCCGTCTCGCTGACCGGCCGGCCCAGGGAGTCGTAGGTGTAGCGGGTGACCTTGCCACCCGGCTCGATCACCTCCGCGACATCACCGCTGGCGTAGTAGACGACCTGCTGCACCTGGCCGCCCGGAGTGGTCACCGTCGACGGCAGGCCGGCCGGCGCGAACCCGCCGTCCTTGGCCGCCACCGTCGTCCCGTCGGTGTACGTGGTGCGGGTGAGCCGGCCCAACGGATCGGTGATGGCGGTCTGGTTGCCCTTGGCGTCGTAGCCGTAGCTGGTCAGGTAGGTGTTGTCGGTCTCCGACGCCGAGCGACCGTCCCGCATCGTCAGCAGGACGTCGTTACGCGGGTCGGGCAGCCCGCCGATCAGGATGGAGGAGCCGGTCATCCAGCCACCGGTGCCGTTGCCCTGCACCAGGTACATGTCGTTGTCGGTCGACTTGCGGTAGACGATGTCGGCCTTCTTGTCACCGTCGAAGTCGCCGGAGGTGAGCAGCGCGGTGGCCGACCCCCAGCTCGACCCGATCTTCACCGACGTGCCGCTCACCCAGCCGCCGGTGCCGTTGCCGGCGACCATGTACAGGTTCTTGTCGGTGGAGTTCCGGTAGACGAGGTCGGGCTTGCCGTCGCCGTTGTAGTCACCGGGGGCCGCCAGCAGGTCGGCGGACGCCCAGTTGGCGCCGATCTGGGTCGCGGTGGTGCTCACCCAGCCGCCCGTACCGTTGCCCTTCAGCATGTACAGGTTCTTGTCCGCCGCGCTGCGGTAGATGACGTCCGCCTTGCCATCACCGCTGAAGTCCTTGGAGACCACCAGCAGGTCCGCGGCGGACACGACCGGGCCGATCTTGACGGACGTGCCGGTCACCCAGCCGCCCGTGCCGTTGCCGGCGACCATGTACAGGTTGTTGTCGACCGAACTGCGGTAGATGACGTCCGGCTTGCCGTCGCCGTTGAAGTCCTTGGCCGCGGCCATCAGGTTCGCGTTACCCCAGCCGGTGCCGATCTGCGCCGGCAAGCTGGTGAGCCAACCACCGGACCCGTTGCTCCGGACCATCTGCAGCGTCTGGTCCGACGACTCGCGGTAGAGGATGTCCGGATAACCGTCACCGTCGAAGTCGTCCGACATCACCGGCAGTTCCGCGGTGGCCCAGTTGAGCGGCTCGGACGAGTTCGCGTAGTAGGTGTAGTAGACCGACGAGCACTTGTTGGCCGACTGGTCCTGGCAGGTGATCGACTGTTTGGTGTTGCCCCGGGCGTCCTGGAGCTCCTGGGTCCACACGCCGTTCGGGTCGTAGACCAGGTTGCCGAAACCGCCGACGTCGTAGCCGAACTTGGTGGTGTTGCCCAGGGCGTCGGTCTGCGCCACCATCCGGTTGCCGTTGACCAGGTCGTAGCTGTAGGAGAGCTTCTCACCGGTCGGACCGGTGACCGTGACGGTGGAGACCGGCATCGAGATGGGGGTCGCCTGCCCGGACACCATGGTCACCGCGACCGGCACGGTCTGCTTGGACGCCTGGAAGTGGTCGGAGACCTGAGCCGCGGAGAGCTGGGACCGGAAGAACGCCACCTCGGCGATCGAGCCCGGGAAGTAGCCGACCTCCGGCGCGCCATGCAGCGGCCAGCTGCCCGACCACTTGCCAGCGCCCACGTACGCATTGACCGAGCTGGTCGCGACCAGCGCATAGTCGAGCTTGTTGACGAAGACGCCGTCCAGGTAGAGCGACTGGGTGGCGTTGGCGGCGGAGAGCGCCACGTGGTGCCACTTGCCGTCGTTCACCCCGCCGGCGGTCGTGATGACCCGGGTGGAGCTGCCCGTCCAGAAGCCACCACGCAGCTTGCCGTCGGTGCCGATGTAGAGCGACGGGTTCCAGCTGGTAGTCGCCGCCGGGTCGGTGATCGGGCCGTTCTGGTAGCTGTAGAGCACGCCACCGGCGGTGTTCCCGGCCGGCATCTTGAACCACATCTCGACCGAGTTGGGCCCGGTCGTGGGCATGTCCTCCGGCGGCAGCTGCAGATAGGAGCTGGAACCGTCGAACGAGGCCGCCTTGCTGTCGCTGAACGGGCCGGCGACACCGAGAGTGGCGTTGCTGAAGGTGGCGATGCCGCCCTCGACCTCGTTGACCGCGTCGGTGACGTCGACCTCGCCGAGTCGCCAGTAGTCCGCCGGCTTGGCGCCGAGCACTGAGGCCGCGTACACGTCGCTGTCGCCGGAGACGGTGGGGGTGCCCATCGTCCAGGTGCCGCCGTTTTCGTCCTTGACGGTGGCCACCTTGCCGGTGGTCTTGTCGTAGCCGATCTCGGCGGTCACCCCGCCGGAGGGGCGGAGCACCTTGCTCAGCACCGGGTTGGCGGTCCGTCCGGCGCTGTTCAGCGCGGCGACCGTGGTGCCGGTGAGCGCCTGGTTGAAGAAGGACACGTCGGAGATCGAGCCGCTGAACCAGGTCGCCTTGGCCGGCGAGGCGCTGGTGTTGACGTGCGTCGGCCAGCTGCCGCCGACGAAGCCCGCACCGACCAGCACGTTCGCCGAACCGCCGGCGATCTGGGCGATCGTGCCGTCCAGGGAACCCTTGGAGACGCCGTCGAGGTAGAGGGTCTGGGTGTCGCCGGCGCCGGCCAGCGCCACGTGGTGCCAGGCGCCGTCGGTGACTGCCACGTCCGTGGTGATCGGGGTTGCGCTGCCCTTCCAGAACTCACCACGCAGCTTGCCGTCACTGCCGATGTAGAGCGACGGGGTGTAGTTGCCGGCAGTGGTGGCGTTGGTGATCGGATCGGCCTGGTAGCTGAAGAGCACGCCGTTCGGGGTGGTGGTCTTGAACCACATGCTGATCGACTGGTACTGCCCGTCACTGACCAGCTTGCCGGGCAGCTGCACGTACGAGCTGGTGCCGTTGAAGCCGGCGGTGGTGGCGGTCGAGCCGACCAGCGCGGCCGGCTGGCCCAGGGTGACGTTGTTGTAGCGGGCGTTGTCGACGCCGGCGTTGCTGAGGACCCGGCTCGCGGCGACCGACGCGCCGGCGGCCTCGTTCAGCGGCCAGTACGAGTACGGGCCGGCGTTCAGCACCGCATTGGCGTACTGCGAGGTGGTGTCCGCCTGGTAGGTGGTGCAGGCGACGGAGCTGGTGGGCGGGCAGACCGTGGTGAGCTGGTCGTTCGCGCCGTAGCTGTAGGCCCACGCCTCGGCCGTGGTCGCGTCGCCGGCCACGGCCGGGTTGGTCGACACGGTGGCGACGTGCGGCACGGTCGAGCCGCTCGGCGTGCTCCACGCGACGTCGAGGTAGCGGCCCGAAGCCGAGGTGAGCCGGGTCATGTTCGCCGACGCGTCGTAGGCGAAGCTCAATGCGCGGCCGCTGGCGTCGGCGATCCGGGTCACCTTGAACACGCCGCCGCCGGCGGCCTGCCCGAAGGTGTAGATCGTCGCGTCCTTGTCGGTCAGGGTGTAACCGGTGGCGGCACCGGCGGTGTCCTTGGTCTCGACGAAGTTCGAGTACCGGCCCGATGGCGCGGTGAAGGTGCCGTCGCTCTTGCGGCCGAACGCGACGTCCTGGCCGGTCGGGTAGGTGACCAGCACCGACTGCACGCTGCCCGCCACGTCCTTGACCTGCGTGGCCCGCACGTCGAGCATGCTGGACCAGCCCGTGCCGAAAGCGCTGGCGCGCCGGGTGTCCAGGCTGTTGTAGCTGCGGGTCACCGAGAGCGACGGGCCGACGGTGGAGACGCTCGCGTCGGTCGCCGAGGTGGTGTAGTTGCCGACATTGGCGTCGTAGCCCTTGCCGGCGTTCTGGGCCAGGTTGGCGGTGAGCAGCGGCTGCGGCACCGAGGTGGTGAAGGCGTACGCCGGGGAGACCGCGCTGTAGGTGGCCTTGTCGTAGACCTGGACCGTGTAGAGGTAGCTCTTGTTCCAGTCCAGCTTGGCCGATGCCGGAACCGTCCAGCTCGGCGTGGTGACCCAGCCCGAGTTGGCCATCTGGGTGCCGGTCTCGGCGTTTTTGACGATGTAGTTGTAGGTCAGGCCCTTGGCCGGCCAGTTGTCCGAGTCGACGGCGCGGGAGAGCAGCTCCGGGGTGAGCGTCTGCACGACCGCGTTGTTGGCCGGGTAACGGAGGTTGACCTGCGGCGCGACGTTGTTGGTGTAGGTGAAGTCGACGTACGGCTTGTACGCGCCGGACGAGAAGTTGGCCGAGGTGAACCGCTTCCAGGCGTACGAGTCGGTCTCCGACGCGGTCAGTGCCAGACCCTCGTTCGCGCCACCGGTGGACCAGTCGTTGAACGTGTCGACGTTCAGCGGGACGGTGACCCACTTGCCGACGGTCCGGTCGGCGGAGCTGTTCGTGCAGGCCGGATTGTTGTCGCTGATGGTCAGCGACCCGATCGACGACGAGATCGTCGGCCCCGGGTAGCTGGCCGTGCTGAGGTCCGCGACGGTCCAGCTCTGGGTGGTCCGGTGCACGTAGAACGGCTTGTGCGTGGCGCAGTCGTACGACCACGTGTGGTAGAGCTTCAGGCTGGCCGCGCTGAACCGCTTGCCGAGCAGGCCGTCGTTGTCGAACTCGTCCAGGTGGATGAACGAGCGCGCCTTGACGGTGCCGCCGTTGTAGGTGCCGACCGGCAGGTTGTCGCCGTTGTGGTTGGTGGTGCTGGCGTCGTTGTCGACGTAGACGTCACCGGTGGTGCCGGTGGTCGCGGTCGGGTCATCCGGACCGGGTACTGCCGGGCCGGATCGCGCAGCCAGGCCTGGTCGGCGACGACCTTCAGCGCGGGCGCCCCGTCGAGGGTGACGACCTCGAAGGTGACCTTGTCGGACTCGGCCGGGGCACCCGACTTCGGGTCGACCTTGGAGTCCTGCATGGAGCCGTGCGGGAACCAGGCGACCGCCTTGCCGTCGGCGTTGAGCAGCTCCACCGAGCCCTGCGCGGTCAGCCGTGGGGTGAGGCCCTTGAGCCGCAGCGGGAAAACCCAGCTCGACGCCGCCTCGGGGGACCGGAGGACCAGGGTCTCCTTGACGCCGGCGTCGAAGGTGGTCAGCTCCAGGTCGGTCTGCGGCAGGATGTCGCGGTAGCGCGCGGTCGGGCCGTTCACCGTCGGAGCGGTGACGGTGCCGCCCTGGAGCTGGTAACCGACGCTCTCGCCGGTGGGGAGGGTGACCTGCGCCAGGTCCGTGCCGGCGTCGGCCACCACGGCCTCGCCGGCCAGGCCGCCCGACAGCTGACGGCCCCTCGACGCGGCGGCCCCACCGCGACCGAGACGCCGAGCCGGTTCGCCTTCACGTGCAACCGGCCGTCGGCCTGCCGGGCCAGGTTGGAGTCGATCTTCTGCCAGGTGCCGTCACTCGCCCGGTAGTTGACCGGGCGGTTGTAGGTCCGCTTGGTGTACGAGCCGTCGGCGTTGACGTACACGTCCGAGCGGGCGCTCGACCGGGCGGCGACCCGCTTGCTGGTCCGGCTGTCGAAGCCCTGCTCGGCCGCGCCGGTGGTCTCCGGCGTCGCCTCGATCTGGTGCGGCTGGTACGACTCCAGCGTGCCGGCGGCCGGCTTCGGGGGCCCGGCCGGCGCCCTGCCGGGCGTCGGTCGCGGACGCCGGGACGTGCGGGTCCACCTTGGTCGGTCGCCCCTTCTGCTCCACGGGGAGGCCCAGGAAGGCGGCGGTCGCCGACCATGCGGGCCGCTGGGCGAACCAGGTCAGCCAGGTCAGCGGGAATTCCCCGCCGGGGCGCACCACGTCGGCCGGTACGGCCACGTTGAGCCCGAAGACGACCGCGACCACGATGGCCAGACGGCGCGCAGAACTGCTGGCGGATCGGCGCATGGCCGGTCCCCTCCCCCGTGAAGTGAAAAAGTCCTCGCGGAGTGTGAGGCTGGGCCGATCGTGGCCACAAGTCGTCCGAACAGATGATTCCTGGGAAGAACCTGAGAAAAGGCGCTCCCGTCAGGCGGCGAGCGCGGCGACCAGTTCCTTGGTCTTCTGCCGCGAAGAATCCGGACCATCTACGTCCACAACGGACACGTTGCCTGCGGCCGTTCCACCCCCGATGCCCACGAAGTGGACACTAGGGAACCTTGCCGCAGTTGCCCGTAAAGCGCCGACCGGCGCCGGGCCGACGGTGAGGATAAGATCACAACTGCTCTGCACCAGGCTGGCGAGAAACGTCTCGGCGTTGGTGGCGGTCTGCGGACCGTTCACCTCGAGATATTGGATCTTGACATGCGTGGCCAGCGATGCCTCCTGCATGCCGGCCCAGACCGGTGCCGCCTCCGGCGCCGCGACGCCCTTCTCGCCAGTCAGCAGGCACGCCGTCTCGGCCCGGTACTCGCGCTGCCGGGGCGGCGGCGGGTCGGACGGCCACAGCACCCAGGCCAGCACCACGACGACCGCCAGCGCTGCGGCGGCCACGGCCCACCACGGCGGCCGGACTTTCAGCCACGCCGGGAGTAGCACCTTCCGACGGGGGGCGCTGCTTCTCCCGGATCCGACGTCCCAGACCTCCACCAAGCACGGCGCGACACTACTCGGCGCCCGAGCTCACTCCTGATGTGCCCGGGGAGCGGGCGCTCCGCCAGGCGCCGTGGGCGCCGGCGGGGGCGGGGTGGTCTCCCGCAGCAGCGCGCTGAGCCCGGCCCGGCGGGCCACCACGGTCAGCCGGTCACCGGCGTTGATGACCATCCGTTGGTCCGTGGACCAGTCCACCCGCTGACCTGCCCGGGCGTGCGCGAGCAGGCGTACCTCGTCGGGCCGTCGACCGCGGCGAGCGGGCGGCCGTCCAGCGGGGCGCCGGCGACCACCGGCACCTCGGCCACCAGCAGCGCGTGCCGGTCGACCGGGATGGTGGCGATCACCGCCCGGTCCAGCAGCGCGGCAGCGAACGCGGGCGCGGCCAGGTACGACACGCTGCGCGAAATGCCGATGTCGAAGGCCTTCTGGATCCGCTCGGCGAAGTCGCCGTCGAAGAGGCGCAGCACCACACGCAGCTCGGGGTTGAGGGCCCGCCCGTTCAGCGCGGCCCGCAGGTTGACCCCGTCGTCGGTGGAGACCACCACCAGCGCCTGACAGGCGTCGACCGAGGCGGACCGGAGCGTCTCCTCCCGGGCCGCGTCCCCCACTATCAGCGGCACGCCGAGCCGGCGGGCCAGCCCGGCGCCCCGCGCCTCCGGGTTCTGGTCGATAGCCACCACCTCGACGCCGAAGTCGCAGAGCTGAGCCATCACCCGGGTGCCGATGTTGCCCAACCCGACCACCACCACGTGCCCGGTGCGCACCGGTTGGATCCGGCCGGCGTGCAGGGCGAGCCGGGCGTTGACGATGCCGTCGACCACCACGGCGGTGATCAGCGGGATCAGCGCCAGCCCGGCGAGGTTGAGCACCACCTGCATGATCTGCGCGGCGACCGGCTTGGCCAGGTCCGGGTCCTGCCCGCTGAGCGTGGTGACCAGCGTGAGGTAGAGCGCGTCTGCCCAGTCGACGTGCGCGGCCCGGGCGTTCAGCCAGCCGAGCACGGCGATCACCGCCAGCAGCAGGATCACCGCCATCCCGATCTTGCGGGTGGCGAAGCTGCGGACCGCCCGGAGCAGCACGGCCAGCGGCTGGCGGCGGCGACGGGCCCGGACCAGCCGACGGGCGGCCAGCTCGGTGCCGGCCGGCTGGCCGGTCGCCTCGGCGAGCACCACGTCCGCGTCGGCCTCCTCGGCGGGGAGCACCCGCAGCTGGCGCGGGTCGCGGGTGTCGGCCACCCCGCACACGACGTCCGCCGGTCGTACGTCGGCCCGGCGGGCGACGTAGAGGGTGCGTCCGCCGTGCCGAAAGTGGGTGGGGGGCGACCTCGCCGAGCGCGGCGGCGACGAACGCCGGGGCGGCCATCGAGGCGTCCGAGAGGACGGCCGAGTCGGGGAAGAGCTGCCGCACCCCGTTGGCCAGGCTGGTGTTGAACATCCGCACCACAAGGCGCAGCCGCGGCTCGACCTCCTGGGCGCAGAGCGCCGCGTGCATGTTGCCGACGTCGTCCTGGTGCAGCAGCGCGAGCCCGTCGGCGTCGGCCAGCCCGGCCCGGCGGAAGGTCGCCTCGTCCAGCCGGTCGGCCCTGATCACCTGGACGCCGTCGATGTCGCGGCCGTCCGGCCCGTCCGAGCGTCGGCGCTCCGGCACGACCAGGGTGATCCGCACCCGGCCGCTGGGCGGTTCCGTGGCGAGCAGCGCCTTGACCACCCAGTAGGCGAGCGGGTCCGACCCGCAGACCACGTAGTGGGGGCGGGAGTCGCCGTTCACGCGCAGCCGCCACCCCGTCGCGCGACGTGCGCGGTCGCGCAGGGGCTCGGCCATGCCCGGATCGTAGTCAACCGGTCGCGGCGCGCGCAGCCCTGCGATCATGAACGCATGGCGCGCCCGCCGGCGGGTAGAGCAGCGGCATGCAGACGTTCCTGCCGTACCCGGACTTCCTGGCGAGCGCCCGGACGCTCGACCAGAAGCGGTTGGGCAAGCAGCGGGTGGAGACCATCCAGGTGCTTCGTGGGCTCACCCGACCGGGGTACGGCTGGCGCAACCACCCGGCGGTGAAGATGTGGGCCGGGTACGAGGAGGCGCTGGTCCGGTACGGCCTGGACGTCTGCGCGGTCTGGTCCGAGCCGGGCCGGGCGGACACCTGCGCGGCGACGATGGCCGTCGACCTCGCCGCCGCCTGCGGCATCGACCGGGTACGCGGCCAGGCCGACCTGGCCGAAGCCGGCGAGCTGCCGCCCTGGCTGGGCCACGAGGAGCTGCACCGCAGTCACCGCTCCTCGCTGCTGCGCAAGGACCCCGAGCACTACCGGCCGCTCTTCGGTGACGTCCCGCCCGACCTGGAGTACGTCTGGCCCGCCTCCGACCGTGCGCGGCGTTGCCTGCTGCCGCCCGGGGAGTGAGCGGGCACACTGGAGGCTCCCTCGGCCGGGAAGGTGCACATGGCGCTGTCGCAGGTGGTCGGTCGGTTCATCGGCGTACGCGAGCATCAGGTGGACCCGGGCGGCGGTGGCGCCCCCCGCGTGCCGCACCCGGCCGCGGCGGTGGTGGTCGGCGGCGGGATCGCCGGCATGTCGGCGGCGGTGGTGCTCGCCGAGCGCGGCGTCCGGGTCACCGTGCTGGAGGCCGCGCCGACCCTCGGCGGCCGGCTGGGCGCCTGGCCGGAAACCCTGTCCGACGGTACGCAACAGGTGGTGGAGCACGGCTTCCACGCGTTCTTCCGGCAGTACTACAACTGGCGCTCCATCCTGCGCCGGATCGACCCGGGGCTGGGCTTCCTCAGGCCCATCCCGGGCTACCCGGTCCTGTCCGCCCGCTGGCCAACGGAGGAGTTCGGGAAGCTGCCGCTGGCGCCGCCGATGAACCTGCTCGCCCTGCTCGCCCGCAGCCCCAGCCTGCGCCTGCGTGACCTGCGCGGGATGGACCGGGACGCGGCGCTGCCGCTGCTCAGCTACGACCCGGTCCGCACCTACGCCGACCTGGACGGCGCCACCGCCCAGGAGCTGCTCGACTCGTTGCGGCTGCCGGACCGGGCCCGGGCGATGCTCTTCGAGGTCTTCTCCCACTCGTTCTTCAATCACGAGGCGGAGATGTCGGCGGCCGAGATGGTCGCCCAGTTCCACTTCTATCTGCTCGGCAACCCGGAAGGGCTGGCCTTCGACTGCCCGGACGAGGACTACGCCACGGCGATCTGGGAGCCGCTGACCCGGCACGTCCAGAAGCACGGTGGGCAGGTGGTCACGGGCGTCGCCGCCACCCGGCTGGACCGCGACCCGGACGGCTGGCGGGTGGGCACCGGCGACGGCACGTCGTACCGGGCCGGACACGTGGTGCTCGCCGTCGACCCGCCGGCCCTGGCCGCGCTGGTCCGGGCCTCGCCGGTGCTGCGTGGCGCGGCGCCGAGGCTGGTGGCGCGGATGCCCCCCGTTCGGCACGCCCGGCCCGCCGTACGCGGTGGCCCGCTACTGGCTGGACGGGGACGTGACGCGGGAGCGGGCCGTGTTCAGTGGGGTGTCCCGGCAGCCCACCCTCGACTCGGTGACCCTCTATCACCGGCTGGAGAACGAGTCCCGCCGCTGGGCGGAGCGCACCGGCGGCTCGGTGGTCGAGCTGCACGCGTACGCCTGCGATCCGGGGGTGCCGGCCGAGGAGCTGGCCGAACGGATGCGGGCCGAGCTGGGCGAGCTCTGGCCGGAGACGACCGGGCTGCGGGTACGCGAACTCCGCGCCCGGGTGGAGGCGCAGGCGCCGGCGTTCCCGCCGGACAGTCACGCCTGGCGCCCCGGGGTGCGCACCGACGCCGACGGGCTCTACCTGGCCGGTGACGGGATCTCCACCGACTTCCCCAGCGCCCTGATGGAGCGGTCGGCGGCGACCGGCGTCATCGCCGCGAACCACATCCTGCGGGCCGAGGGCGGCGCGACCGAGCCGGTCCGGTCGATCCGACCCCGCGGCCTGCTCGCCGGTCGACGCTGATCCCGCACCGATCGAAATACGTTGCTCGGCCTTCCCGGGCCGATCTACCGTGACCACGCAAGGTCAACCACCGCACCGGGAGCCGACGATGACGATGCCGCACGCCACCATCGTGCCGTCGTGGCTGCTCAGCGACGGTTGCCGAGCGGAAGGTCCGAGGGACGGCCAACCCGACTGACGCGTGCCCGTACGCGTCGCGCCGCCCGTCCCACCGTCGGACCGGGCGGCTTTTTCGTGCCCGGTCCCCGATCCCGGCGCCACCCGGCGCCGGTGCCCGCGGCGCCGTCGGCGCCATCGTCCTGCCAGCCACGGAGGGAGATCCCGGTGGACGCCGTCCTCGTCATCAACGCCGACCTCGGCCCGCTGCACCGGGTCACCGTCCAGCACGCGATCCGGATGCTCTGCCGGCGGGTCGCCGAGATCCACGAGGCCGAGCCGGACCAGGTGATCGGGGTCTTCCCGGTCCCTCGGGTGGTCCGCCTCGTCCGGTACGTGGTCACCCGCTGGCGGTTCAGCGCCGGCCCGGCCTGGTCCCGGGCCGGGGTGCTCCGGCGCGACGCCCGGTGCTGCGCCTACTGCGGCGGGTCGGCCAGCACCATCGACCACATCCTGCCCCGCTCCCGCGGCGGCCGGAACACCTGGAAGAACACCACCGCCGCCTGCTACGCCTGCAATCAGCGCAAGGGCGACCGGACGCCGGCCGAGGCGGACATGCCGCTGCGGCGCGAGCCGGTGACCCCGAGCTGGGCGGCGCTCGCCGGGCGGTGACGGACCGGCCGGCGGGCACAGGGGGGTCGCGTTCGGGGGTACGCC
>JAEVHO010000065.1 GCA_016802835.1 Micromonospora sp. ATA32
GCAGGTCAGCCATGTCGCCACCTCGCTGCCCGCGCGCGGGCGCGGCGCGGGGCGCCGCGCCGCCGTGCCGGGTGCGTCGGATCACGCGTTGCCCCCCGCCTGCTGGGCGACCTTGGCGTTGCCCTTGGCGGCCTTGTTCGGTGCGCTGGTGCCCTGCGCCGCGGCCTTCAGCGACTTGCGGACGCCGTCGAGCAGCTCCACCCAGCTGGCCTCGAACTTCTCCACGCCCTCCCGCTCGAGGGTGGCGATCACGTCGGACATGTCGACGCCGACCGACGCCAGGTCGTCGAAGACCTTGCGGGCCTCGTCGTACCTGCCGGTGATGGTGTCGGCGCGGGTCTCGCCGTGGTCGGCGAAGGCGTGGATGACCGACTCCGGCATGGTGTTGACCGTGCCGGGGGCGATCAGCTCCTCGACGTACATGACGTCCCGGTAGTCCGGGTTCTTCGTCGAGGTGGACGCCCAGAGCGGGCGCTGCGGGTGCGCGCCGGCGTCGGCGAGGGCCTGCCACCGGTCGGAGGAGAAGACCTCGCAGTAGCGCTCGTAGGCCAGCCGGGCGTTGGCGATGGCGGCCTTGCCGCGCAGCGCCTTGGCCGGGTCGGAGCCGATCTTCTCCAGCCGCTTGTCGACCTCGCTGTCGACGCGGGAGACGAAGAACGACGCCACCGACCCCATCTTGCTGAGATCGTGCCCGTTCGCCTTCGCCTGCTCCAGGCCGGCCAGGAACGCGTCCATCACCGCCGAGTAGCGGTCCAGACCGAAGATCAGCGTCACGTTCACGCTGATCCCCTCGGCCAGGGTCGCCGTGATCGCCGGCAGCCCCTCCTCGGTGGCGGGGATCTTGATGAACAGGTTCGGCCGGTCGACCAGCCACCACAGCGCCTTCGCCTCGGCGACGCTCTTGTCCGTCTCGTGGGCCAGCCGCGGGTCCACCTCGAGGGAGACCCGGCCGTCCACCCCCGCGCTCTTGTCGTACGACGGGTGCATCACGTCGCAGGCCCACCGCACGTCGTACGTGGTGAGCATGCGGGCGGCCTCCTCGACCTCCACCCCACGGGTGGCCAGGTCCTTCAGCTGCCAGTTGTACTCGTCCGCGTCGCTGAGCGCCTTTGCGAAGATGGTCGGGTTGCTGGTCACCCCGGCCACGTGCTGCTCCCGGCGCAGCTGGTCCAGCCCGCCGGAGCTCAGTCGCACCCGGGAAAGATCGTCGAGCCAGATCGCCACGCCCGCGGCGGTCAGTTCCTTCAGCCTGTCCGTCATGCCGTCCGCTCCCTCAGTTGCCGGTCGTGTAACCGGTGATGTCGCCCACCCGGGCCAGCGCCGCGTGCGCGGACGCCACGATCCGATCGGGGGTGAAGCCGAACTGCTCGAAGAGCACGGTGTGCGGGGCGCTGGCGCCGTAGTGCTCCAGGCTCACCGTCTCGCCGTTGTCGCCGACGAGGCCGCGCCACGACATCCCGATGCCCGCCTCCACGCTCACCCGAGCCTTTACCCCGCGAGGCAGCACCGATTCCCGGTAAGCCTCGTCCTGCTCGGCGAACCACTCCTGGCAGGGCATCGAGACGACCCGGGTCGGGGTGCCGTCGGCCTCCAGCCGTTCCCGGGCGGTGAGGCAGAGCTGCACCTCGGAGCCGGTGCCGATCAGGATCACCTGCGGCGTGGCGTTGGACGCCTCGGCAAGCACGTAGCCGCCCTTGGCCACGCCCTCGGCGCCGCCGAGGGTGGACCGGTCCAGCGTCGGCAGTGGCTGGCGGCTCAGCGCCATCGCGGTCGGCCGGTTGGTGTGCTCCAGCGCCTGCCGCCAGGCCCAGACGGTCTCGTTGGCGTCGGCCGGGCGGACCACGTCGAGGCCGGGGATGGCCCGCAGCGCGGTCAGGTGCTCCACCGGCTGGTGGGTCGGGCCGTCCTCGCCCAGACCGATCGAGTCGTGCGTCCAGACGTAGACGACCGGCAGCTTCATCAGCGCGGCGAGCCGGACGGACGGGCGCATGTAGTCACTGAACACCAGGAAGGTGCCGCCGTATGGGCGGGTGCCGCCGTGCAGGGTGATGCCGTTCAGGATGGCGCCCATCGCGTGCTCGCGGATGCCGAAGTGCAGGGTCCGGCCGTACTCGTCCCCGGGGAAGTCCTTGGTGGCGTGCTCCGCGGGGATGAAGGAGGGCTCGCCCTTCATCGTGGTGTTGTTGCTCTCGGCCAGGTCGGCCGAGCCGCCCCAGAGCTCCGGCAGCACCGGGGCGAGGGCCTCCAGCACCTTGCCGGAGGCGGCACGGGTGGCCACGCCCTTGGCGTCGGCGGAATAGGTCGGCAGCGCGTCGGTCCAGCCGTCCGGCAGGATCCGGCCGGCCAACCGGTCGTGCAGCGCCTTGCGCTCGGGGTTGGCCCTCGCCCAGGCCTCGTACGCCTTGCTCCACTCCCGCTGGGCCTGCTCGCCGCGGTCGAGCACCTGACGGGCGTGGCTGAGGACCTTCTCGTCGACGGCGAAGCTCTGGCCCGGGTCGAAGCCGAGGATCTGCTTGGTGGCGGCCACCTCGTCGGCGCCGAGCGCCGAACCGTGGATCTTGCCGGTGTTCTGCTTGTTCGGGGCCGGCCAGCCGATGATGGTGCGCAGCGCGATGAACGAGGGGCGGCGGGTCTCGGCCTTGGCCGCCGTCAGCGCCCGGTAGAGCGCCTCGGCGTCCTCGTGGTAGTCGCCCTGGTCGGCGTCGCCGCGGCGCCAGTCGACGGTCTGCACGTGCCAGCCGTACGCCTCGTAGCGGGCCGCCACGTCCTCGCTCTTGGCGATCCGGGTGTCGTCCTCGATCGAGATCTCGTTGTCGTCGTAGATCAGCGTGAGGTTGCCCAGCTGCTGGTGACCGGCGAGCGAGCTGGCCTCGTGGCTGATGCCCTCCTCGATGTCGCCGTCCGAGGCGATGCACCAGATGTCGTGGTCGAAGACCGAACGCCCCGGCTCGGCCTCCGGGTCGAGCAGGCCGCGCTCGCGGCGGGCCGCCATGGCCATCCCCACTGCGTTCCCGAGACCCTGGCCGAGCGGCCCGGTGGTGGTCTCCACGCCCGGGGTGTGCCCGTGCTCGGGGTGGCCCGGGGTCAGCGAGCCCCACTGCCGCAGCGCCTTGAGGTCCTCCATGCCGAGCGGGTAGCCGGAGAGGAAGAGCTGGATGTAGAGGGTGAGGCTGGAGTGCCCGGCGGAGAGCACGAACCGGTCGCGGCCGGGCCAGTTCGGGTCGGCCGGGTTGTGCCGCATGACCCGGTTGAAGAGCAGGTACGCCGCGGGCGCGAGGCTCATCGCGGTGCCGGGGTGGCCGTTGCCGGATTTCTCGACGGCATCCATGGCCAGCACGCGGACCGTGTCGACGGCCCTGCGGTCGAGGTCGGACCAGGTGAGTGCGGGTTGCTCGGGTCGGTTGGCAGCCACGATGCTTGTGCTCCTCGGCAGATGGGCGGAACCCTCACTGATGACCCTATCGAGCGGTCCTAAACGTCCGCCCGGGGATCTCTACATGCCGTTCTGCACGTGTCAGGGCGGATCGGCCGTTCGGGCACTGTGACGGTCCGCACCGTTGTCGGGTCGCCCGGGCAGCCAAAACGACGGCGCGTAGTGTGTGGGGCGGTGTGTGGACCCGGCACGGAGCCCCCACCGACCCCGATCTCCCCTGCCGACGCCGGAAGGTGGCAATCCGTGAGCATGATCACCGAGCGCCCCGTCAGCGACCCTGCCGGGCAGCCGCCGGTGGAGACGGCCACGGACGCTCCGGTGGCCCGGCGGGACGTGCGGGCGGTCGTCTCGGCGTACATCGCGCTCACCAAGCCCCGGATCGTCGAGCTGCTGCTGGTCACCACCGTCCCGGCGATGATGCTCGCCGACGGCGGGATGCCCTCGCTCTGGCTGGTCGCCATGGTGCTGCTCGGCGGCTCGCTCGCCGCCGGCGCGGCCAGCGTCATCAACTGCTACATCGACCGCGACATCGACCAGCTGATGCGGCGCACCAAGCGCCGGCCGCTGCCCGCGCACACCGTGACGCCGCGCAACGCGCTGGTCTTCGGCCTGGTGCTGGCGGTGGTCTCGGTCGCGCTGATGGCGGCGTTCACCAACCTGCTGGCGGCCGGGCTCACGCTCGCCGCGATCCTCTACTACGACCTGGTCTACACGCTCTGGCTCAAGCGCACGACGCCGCAGAACACGTTCTGGGGCGGGGCCTGCGGGGCGGCGCCGGTGCTGATCGGCTGGGCCGCGGTGACCGGATCGCTCGCGCCGGCCGCGTGGGGGCTGTTCGCGGTGGTGTTCTTCTGGCAGATGCCGCACTTCTACCCGCTGGCGATGAAGTACAAGGACGACTACGCCCGGGCGGGCATCCCCATGCTGCCGGTGGTGGCCTCCAGCCGCCGGGTCAACGCCGAGATCCTCATCTTCGCCTGGCTCACCGTGCTGAGCTCGCTGGCGGTCTGGCCGCTGGGCATGAGCGCGATCTACGGCGTACCGACCCTGGTCGTGGGCGGCGTCTTCGTGGTCGAGGCGCACAAGCTCTGCGGCCGGGTCAGCCGGGGCGAGGCGGTCAAGCCGATGCGGCTGTTCCACTGGTCGACGACGTACCTGACGATCCTCTTCGCCGCCGTGGCGCTGGACGCGCTGATCTGAGCCCGTCCGCAGGCCTCGGCGTCTCGTCCCGCAGGCCTCGGCCTCTCGTCCGCTGGCCCGGCCGTCTCGTCCGTGGGTCCGCGCGTCTTGCCGCTGGTAAATCATCTTCATGGATGAAGTGTCCTGTTTTACATCTTCATCAGAGAAAATCTCGGCATGAGTCCGATGGGCTCAACCTGCTCTACATCGTGTCACTTTACCGGCGCTGTTTCCTTACCTAAGTCCTGGTATATCGGGCAAATCGCCTGTGGTCTTGCTTAAACGCGTGAGTAATTGGCATCACAAAAGCTTCATGGTTCTCGCACACGTAAGGGGAAGTCTGCTTAGGCTTCGCGTTATGGCAGATGGTTCCGATACGACGCTGACGGCCGAGCAGACCGCCCCCGAGCAGGCCCCCAACGGCCTGGTCGCGAGCATCAAGTCGTTCGCCGCCGGTCACGGTGGCGCGAAGGCGGTCATCGAGTACGTCGGCAAGCGCGGTGCCCGTATCGTCCTCGTGGGCGAGGACGGGGCGTGGGGTGACCAGTTCGCGGACAGCACCGACGTCGCGCGTGAGGCCTGCGCCAAGGCCGGCGTCACCGTGGAGAACGCCTGGGAGCGTGAGCTGATGGACCAGATGCGTCCGAGCAACGATCTCTGGCGGTCGATGGCCCGACGCACGATGGCGCGTTGACGATAAATTGACCGATAACCACCACCAGCCGGCCCGGGGGGAACCTCGGGTCGCTCTCGTCACCTGCGCCGAGTTGTCCGACCTCGATTCGGACGACCGGCTGCTGCTGGCCCCGCTGGCCCAGCGGGGCGTACCGGCCCGACCCGTGGTCTGGGACGACCCCGAGGTCGACTGGTCGGCGTACGACCTGGCCGTGCTCCGCTCACCCTGGGACTATGCGCTGCGCCGCGACGAGTTCGTCGCCTGGGCGCAGACCGTGCCGCGGCTGGCCAACCCCGCCGACGTGGTCCGCTGGAACACCGACAAGCGCTATCTGGACGAGCTCTCCTCGGCCGGGGTGCCGACGGTGCCGACCGGCTGGGTCGCGCCGGGGGAGCCGTGGCGGTTCCCCGCCGACCACGGCGAATACGTGATCAAGCCGGCGGTCAGCGCGGGCAGCCAGGACACCGGCCGGTACGACCTGGCCGACCCGGAGCACCGGGAGCTGGCCACGGCCCACGTACGGCGGCTGGGGGAGGCCGGCCGGCTGACCATGGTCCAGCCGTACCTGAGCGCCGTCGACACGGTCGGTGAGACCGCCCTGCTCTTCCTGGCCGGTCCGGACGGGCCGGTGTTCAGCCACGCGATCCGCAAGGGCCCGATGCTGTCCGGCCCGGACCTGGGCGTGGACGGGCTGTACAAGCCCGAGGAGATCACCGCCCGGACGCCCACATCCGAGCAGCTGGCGGTCGCCGAGAAGGTGCTGGGGGCCGTGCCGGGCGGCCCGGAGCGGCTGCTCTACGCCCGGGTGGACCTGATCCCGGGCCCGGACGGCGGGCCGCTCCTGGTCGAGCTGGAGCTCACCGAGCCCTCGCTCTTCCTGGGGTACGCCGACGGCGCGGCCGACCGTCTCGCCGACGCCATCGCCGCCCGGGTCCGCCGCCCCGGCTGACCCACCGGCGCAGACCCGCGCCCATCGGCCTCGTGGATCACCGAACGTCCCAGAGTCCGCACAACAGCGGCGGGCTCAGGCGCCGACGGCGACGGCCTCTTCGGCGGGCGTGGCGGCCGGGGCGTAGGCCGGCGTGCGCCGCTCGCGGGTGGACCAGAGCACCGCGAGCGTGGCGAGCAGGACCAGGCAGGAGCCGAGCATGTGCGCGGCGACCAGCACCGCCGGCAGGTGGGTGAGGTACTGCACGAAGCCGATCAGCCCCTGGGAGAGCTCCACCGCCACCAGCACCACCGCCGCCCGGGTGGCCCGGGCGGCACCCACCGCGCGGAACGCGAGGACCAGCGCGAGGGAGAGCCCGATCAGCAGGAAGACGGCGTCGGCGTGCACCTGGGAGATCGCCTCCGGGTCGAGGCCGTTGCGGGCGGCGCCCTGGTCGCCGGCGTGCGGGCCGCTGCCGGTGACCCAGGTGCCGATCACCAGCACGGCGGCGCTCACCACCGTGGTCAGCAGCGCTAGGGTGCGCAGCGGGCCGGGCACGGCGGCGACCGCCGGGCCGTCCGGCTCGACGATCCGGCGCCACAGCGCGTACGCCGCGGCGATCACCGCCATCGAGGCGAGGAAGTGCAGGCCGACCACCCACGGGTTCAGGTTGGTCAGCACGGTGATCCCGCCGATCACCGCCTGGGCCGGGATGCCCAGGAACACGGCGACCGCCAGCGGCACCACGCCCCGCCGGCGGGGGCGGTGCGCCAGCGCGGCGAGCAGGACCGCCAGCGCGATCAGCCCGACCGCGAAGGTCAGCAGCCGGTTGCCGAACTCGATCACCCCGTGCGCGCCCATCTCGGCGGTGGTGACGTACGACCCGTCGGTGCACCTGGGCCAGGTGGGGCAGCCGAGACCGGAGGCGGTCAGTCGGACGGCCCCGCCGGTGACGACGATCGCCACGTTGGCGATGATCGAGGCGAGCGCGAGGCGGCGCAGCAGGGCGACGGAGGCCAGGAACCGGACGGATCGCTTCACGGCGCAAATCCTACGCACCGTAGTGGTGCCCGATCGGGTGACTCCACCGGCCCGGTGTTCCGGATCACCGGGACCCGGGTTTGCGACCCTCCGGCGAATTACGTAACGTTGGTGTTGTGAAAAACGCGGCGGAGCTCTCGGGGCACCTGCTGGCGACCGGTCCGGTCGCCGGTGTGGTCGCGTCCGCCGCGACCGACCTCTCCACCCGGGACCGGGTGACCCAGCTGCTGCTGGAGCAGGGGGCGACCACCGCCGCCCAGCTCGGAAGGGCGCTCGGGCTCAGCCCGGCGGCGATCCGCCGGCACCTCGACGCGATGCTCGCCGACGGCGACGTGATCGCCCGGGAGCAGACCGTCCGGGGCCACCGCGGTCGCGGCCGCCCGGCCAAGGTGTTCCTGCTGACCGACGCCGCCAGGGTCCGCTGCGGCACCCACCACTACGACAACATGGCCACCGCCGCGCTGCGCTGGATCGCCGGCAACGGCGGACCGGAGGCGGTCGCGGCGTTCGCCGCCGACCAGGTGGCCGCCCTGGAGACCCGGTGCCGGGCCGCCATGGAGGACGCCGGCGACGACCCGCTGGCGCGCGCCGAGGCGCTCGCCGGGGCGCTCACCGCCGAGGGATACGCTGCCAACGCGTCCACGATCGCCTCCGGCGGCCAGCTCTGTCAGCACCACTGCCCGGTGGCACACGTGGCCGCCGAGTTTCCCCAGCTGTGCGAGGCCGAGACCGCGGTGATCTCCCGTCTGGTCGGCACCCATGTTCAGCGCCTGGCCACCATCGCGCACGGCGACGGGGTGTGCACCACGCACATTCCCGCCCAGCCGGGGCGTGTCCAGTCCGGTAGAACCGTCACCACTGTGAGGACAGATAAATGACCGAGCAGATCGTCCAGCCCCTGACCCAGGATGAGCAGCTCGCCGCCCTGGGCCGCTACGAGTACGGCTGGGCCGACTCCGACGTCGCCGGGGCGACCGCCCAGCGCGGTCTCAACGAGGCGGTGGTGCGGGACATCTCGGCCAAGAAGAGCGAGCCGGCCTGGATGCTCGACCTGCGACTGAAGGGCCTGCGGCTGTTCGGCCGCAAGCCGATGCCGGCCTGGGGCGCCGACCTCACCGGGATCGACTTCGACAACATCAAGTACTTCGTCCGCTCCACGGAGAAGCAGGCCACCACCTGGGAGGAACTGCCCGAGGAGATCAAGAACACCTACGACCGGCTGGGCATCCCCGAGGCGGAGAAGCAGCGGCTGGTCGCCGGGGTCGCGGCGCAGTACGAGTCCGAGGTGGTCTACCACAAGATCCGTGAGGACCTTGAGGAGCAGGGTGTCCTCTTCCTGGACACCGACACCGCGCTGCGCGAGCACGAGGACGTCTTCAAGGAGTACTTCGGCACGGTGATCCCGGTCGGCGACAACAAGTTCGCCGCGCTGAACACCTCCGTGTGGTCCGGTGGCTCGTTCATCTACGTGCCGAAGGGCGTGCAGGTGGAGATCCCGCTGCAGGCCTACTTCCGGATCAACACGGAGAACATGGGCCAGTTCGAGCGGACGCTGATCATCGTCGACGAGGGCGCGTACGTGCACTACGTCGAGGGCTGCACCGCGCCGCTCTACTCCTCCGACTCGCTGCACAGCGCGGTGGTGGAGATCATCGTCAAGAAGAACGCCCGCTGCCGGTACACGACCATCCAGAACTGGTCGAACAACGTCTACAACCTGGTCACCAAGCGCGCCGTCTGCCACGAGGGCGCGACCATGGAGTGGGTCGACGGCAACATCGGTTCGAAGGTCACCATGAAGTACCCGGCGGTCTACATGACCGGCGAGCACGCCAAGGGCGAGGTGCTCTCGGTGGCCATGGCCGGCGAGGGCCAGCACCAGGACGCCGGCGCCAAGATGGTGCACGCCGCGCCGCACACCTCCTCGACCATCGTGTCGAAGTCGATCGCCCGCGGCGGCGGCCGCACCTCGTACCGTGGCCTGGTCCAGGTGCTGGAGGGCTCGCACCACAGCCGGAGCACGGTCAAGTGCGACGCGCTGCTGGTCGACACCATCTCCCGCTCGGACACCTACCCGTACGTCGACATCCGCGAGGACGACGTGTCGATGGGGCACGAGGCCACCGTCTCCAAGATCAGCGACGACCAGCTCTTCTACCTGATGAGCCGCGGTCTGAGCGAGGACGAGGCGATGGCGATGATCGTGCGCGGCTTCATCGAGCCGATCGCCAAGGAGCTCCCGATGGAGTACGCCCTGGAGCTCAACCGGCTGATCGAGCTCCAGATGGAGGGCGCGGTCGGCTGACGCCGCCCGTCCCGTGGGGTGGGCCGGTGAGCTGGCCCACCCACCAACCCCAGACACCGTCGTCGTAGAACAGACCAAGGAAGAGATGACTACCCAGGCTTCCGCGCCACCCAGCACCAAGTCGCAGGCGCTCCGCTCGTACGACGTCGCCGACTTCCCGGCCCTCACCGGCATGGAGGAGGAGTGGCGCTTCACCCCGCTCAAGCGGCTGCGCGGGCTCGTCGGCGGTGACCAGGCCGCTACCGGCGTCGTCCGCCACGAGTACGGTCAGCTGCCCGAGGGCGTCTCCATCGACACCGTCGACCGGGACGACCCGCGGGTGGGCAGCGTGCTCACCCCGGTGGACCGGATCAGCGCGCTGGCGTACGGGCGGGCCGAGCGGGCGCTGCTGCTGTCGGTGGCGCCGGACGCGGTGGTCGGCGAGCCGGTGACCCTGCGGGTGGTCGGCGACGGCGCCGACGCCCTGGCCTTCGGGCACACCTTCGTCGAGGTGGGCCGGTTCGCCGAGGTGACCCTGGTGCTGGAGCACGTCGGCTCGGCGACCCTGGCCGACAACGTCGAGGTCTCGGTGGCCGACGGCGCGAAGCTGACCCTGGTCACCGTCGCCGACTGGGCCGCCGACGCGGTCCAGGCCCAGCACCTCAAGGTCAAGCTGGGCCGCGACGCCAAGGTGGTGCACATCCAGGTCTCCCTCGGCGGCGACCTGGTCCGGCAGTTCACCAGCGTGGAATACACCGGCCGGGGCGGCGAGGCCGAGCTGTACGGCGTCTACTTCGCCGACGGCGGGCAGCACCTGGAGCACCGGCAGCTGATCGACCACAACGTGCCGGACTGCCGCAGCTACGTCGGCTACCGGGGCGCCCTGCAGGGCGACGACGCGCACACCGTCTGGGTCGGCGACGTGCTCATCCGGGCCGAGGCGACCGGCACCGACACGTACGAGATCAACCGGAACCTGCTGCTCTCCGACGGTGCCCGGGCGGACTCCGTACCCAATCTGGAGATCGAGACCGGCGAGATCGCCGGCGCCGGTCACGCCAGCGCGACCGGCCGCTTCGACGACGAGCAGCTGTTCTACCTGATGGCCCGGGGCATCCCGGAGGGTGAGGCGCGCCGGCTGGTGGTCCGCGGCTTCTTCGCCGAGCTGATCAACAAGATCCCGGTGGAGGAGCTGCGCGAGCGGCTGGGTGAGGCGATCGAGGCCCGGCTGGCCAAGGCGGGCGCCTGATGATCCGGATCTGCTCGACCGAGGACGTGCCGAAGGGCACCGCCATCAGCGCGGACGTGGACGGCGTCCAGATCGCGCTGGTGCACGGCGAGGACGGCGAGTTCTACGCCGTGCACGACGAGTGCTCGCACGCCTCGGTCGCCCTCTCCGAGGGCGAGGTCGAGGACTGCACGCTGGAATGCTGGCTGCACGGATCCCGTTTCGACCTGCGGACAGGTGAGCCCACCGGGCTGCCCGCCACCGAACCCGTTCCCGTCTATCCCGTCGAGGTCCGCGACGGCGACATCTACCTTCCCGTGGGCGACGACGGCCGCCCGATGCCGAGCAATGGAGTGACCCGATAATGAGCACCCTGGAGATCCGCGACCTGAAGGTGTCGGTCAAGCTGCCCGAGGGTGAGCTCAAGCCGATCCTGGCGGGGGTCGACCTGACTGTGAAGTCGGGCGAGACGCACGCCATCATGGGGCCGAACGGCTCCGGCAAGTCCACCCTGGCGTACTCGATCGCCGGCCACCCGAAGTACCAGATCACCGGCGGTTCGGTGGCCCTCGACGGCGAGGACGTGCTGGCCATGTCCGTCGACGAGCGGGCCCGCGCCGGCCTCTTCCTGGCCATGCAGTACCCGGTCGAGGTGCCCGGCGTCTCGGTCGCCAACTTCCTGCGTACCGCCAAGACCGCCATCGACGGCGAGGCGCCGAAGCTGCGCACCTGGGGCGGCGAGCTGCGCGGGGCGATGGAGCGGCTCCAGATGGACCCGGCCTTCGCCCAGCGCAACGTCAACGAGGGCTTCTCCGGCGGTGAGAAGAAGCGGCACGAGATCGTGCAGCTGGAGCTGCTCAAGCCGAAGATCGCGATTCTCGACGAGACCGACTCCGGCCTCGACGTGGACGCGCTGCGCGTGGTCAGCGAGGGGGTCAACCGGGTCCGTGACACCGGCGACACCGGCGTGCTGCTGATCACCCACTACACCCGGATCCTGCGCTACATCAAGCCGGACTTCGTGCACGTCTTCGTGGCCGGCCGGATCGTCGAGCAGGGCGGCCCGGAGCTGGCCGACAAGCTCGAGGCCGAGGGCTACGAGCGGTACGCCGCCGGGGCCGGCACGGCGCGGGCCTGATTCCTCGGAGAATGGTGGGTCGGGCCAGATGACTTCCATCGCGATCCCTGCGGGGATGCCGCAGTTCGACGACGTGCCGCGCTACGACGTGGCGACGGTGCGGGCGGACTTCCCGATCCTCGACCGGGAGGTCAACGGGCACCGGCTGGTCTACCTCGACAGCGCGAACACGTCGCACAAGCCGCGACAGGTGCTCGACGTGCTGGGCGAGCACTACGCCCGGCACAACGCCAACGTGTCCCGCTCGGTGCACACGCTGGGCACCGAGGCGACCGAGGCGTACGAGGGGGCGCGGGCGAAGATCGCCGCGTTCATCAACGCGCCGAGCGTCGACGAGGTGGTCTTCACCAAAAACTCCACCGAGGCGATCAACATCGTGGCGTACGCGTTCTCCAACGCCTCGCTGCGGGTGGATGCCGACCCCCGGTTCCGGCTCGGCCCGGGCGACGAGGTGGTGATCTCCGAGATGGAGCACCACTCGAACATCGTCCCGTGGCAGCTGCTCTGCGAGCGGACGGGCGCGACCCTGCGCTGGTTCGGGGTGACCGACAACGGCCGGCTGGACGAGTCCAACCTGGACGACCTGATCACCGAGCGGACGAAGATCGTCTCGCTGGTGCACATGTCGAACATCCTCGGCACGGTCAACGCCACCTCGCGGATCACCCAGCGGGTCCGTGCGGTGGGCGCGCTGCTGCTGCTGGACTGCTCGCAGTCGGTGCCGCACATGCCGATGGACGTGGTCGACTACGACGCCGACTTCATCGTCTTCACCGGCCACAAGATGTGCGGCCCGACCGGCATCGGCGTGCTCTGGGGCCGTACCGAGCTGCTCGCCGCGATGCCCCCGGTGTTCGGCGGCGGCTCGATGATCGAGACGGTGACGATGGCGCGCTCGACGTTCGCCGCGCCGCCGGCCCGGTTCGAGGCGGGCACCCCGCCGATCGCCGAGGCGGTGGCGCTCGGCGCCGCGGTGGACTATCTCTCCGGCATCGGGATGCGGGCCATCCAGTGGCACGAGAAGGAGCTGACGGCGTACGCGCTGGATGCCCTCGCCACGGTGCCCGGCCTGCGGATCTTCGGCCCGACCGTGCCGGTGGGTCGAGGCGGCACCATCTCGTTCGCCCTCGGCGACATCCACCCGCACGACGTGGGGCAGGTGCTCGACTCGCTGGGTGTGCAGGTGCGGGTCGGTCACCATTGCGCGCGTCCCGTCTGCACCCGGTTCGGCGTACCGGCGACGACGCGGGCCTCGTTCTACCTGTACACCACCACCGGGGAGATCGACGCCCTGGTGGATGGTCTGGAGCAGGCGCGGAAGGTGTTCAACTGATGCAGCTCGACCAGCTCTACCAGGAGATCATCCTGGACCACTACAAGCACCCGCACGGCCGCGGCCTGCGCGACGCCGACGACCCGGGCGACCAGGTCGCCGAGGCGCACCATGTCAACCCGACCTGCGGTGACGAGGTGACCGTCCGGGTCGCGACCGACGGCGACGTGCTGCACGACATCTCGTACGACGGCATGGGCTGCTCGATCAGCCAGGCGTCGGCGAGTGTGCTGCACGAGCTGCTGCGCGGGCAGCGTGCGGGTGAGGCGTTCGCGGTGCACGAGGCGTTCGTCGAGTTGATGTCCGGTCGTGGCCAGGTCACGCCGGACGAGGACGTGCTCGGTGACGGGGTCGCGTTCGCGGGTGTCGCCCGCTACCCCGCGCGGGTCAAGTGCGCGCTGCTGCCGTGGATGGCGTTCAAGGATGCCGCGGCACGCGCCGGTGTGGGCGTGAGCCCGGAGGTGAAGGCATGAGTTCTGAGGAAACCGCCACCGCGGCGACGCCGTCGACCGATGACGCCGCCGCGACGCCGGCAGCCGGTGGCGTGCCGACCGACGGCGCGACGCCGGCGGGCGGCGGCAAGGCCGCTCTCGCCGACATCGAGGAGGCGATGAAGGACGTCGTCGACCCCGAGCTGGGCATCAACGTGGTCGACCTCGGTCTGGTGTACGGCGTCCACGTCGACGACGAGAACGTCGCCACCCTGGACATGACGCTGACCTCGGCGGCCTGCCCGCTCACCGATGTGATCGAGGACCAGGCCCGCCAGGCGCTGACCACCGGCCCGGGCGGGGGACTGGTCAACGACATCCGGATCAACTGGGTCTGGCTGCCTCCGTGGGGGCCGGACAAGATCACCGACGAGGGGCGCGACCAGCTGCGCTCCCTCGGCTTCAACGTCTGACCCGTCCTGCCGCACCGGCTGGCCGGATGGGGAGAAGGCCCTGACTCAGGTCGGGGCCTTTTCCCGTACGGGCGGTCGACGCGGCCCGGGAAGCGCCCACGGATAACCGGTCGCGTGACGGGACGGCGGCGCCGACAATTGTCCGGTGATCGAGTCGAGGTTGTCCCGCACCGTCCCCGTCGCCGCGGCCACCGCCGTCGGGCGACAGCGGCCGGCGCCGGGGCGGTCGCGGCCCGGTACCCGGCACCATGGGTGAGGCGCTGCTCGCCGGCCTGCTCGCCGGGTACGGAGTCGCCGTGCCGGTCGGGGCGATCGCCATCGTGGTCATCGGGCTCACCGCCCGTACTCAGTTGCGGGTCGGCGCCGCCGCGCCGTCGGGGTGGCAGCGGCGACGGCCTCTATGCCGTGCTGGCGGTGCTCGGCGGCGCGGCCCTCGCCGGGCTGGTGCGCCCGGTGGCGACGCCGTTGCGCTGGTCGGCCGTCGCGATCCTGCTGCTTCTCGCCGGGCAACTCGCGGTGGGCGCGCTGCGCCGGCATCGTGGCCCGGTCGGTTCGGCGCGGGCCGAGCGGGCCCTGGCCACGCCGGGCCGGGCGTTCGCCGGGCTGCTGACGCTCACCCTGCTCAACCCGATGACGATCGTCTACTTCGTGGCCCTGGTGATCGGCCGGCAGGCGTCCGGTGGCTGGACGCCCGCCGGCCAGGCGGCTTTCGTCGCCGGGGCGTTCGTCGCCTCGGCGAGCTGGCAGCTGCTGGTCGCCGCCGGCGGATCGGTGCTCGGCCGGTTGCTCACCTCCGCCCGTGGCCGGCTGGTCACCGCGCTGCTGGCCAGTGCGCTGATCGTGCTGCTCGCACTGCGGATGATCTGGTGAGCCGGCCGCTCAGTGCGGGTACACCTCCAGTTCCCAGAGGGAGAAGCCGTAGGAGGTGGCCCGGGTCTGCCCGACCATCCGGACGTAGCGGGCACTGGTAGCGGCGAACCGGTTGTTGTCGGTGCCGCCGTCACCTGCGGTGGTGGACCAGACCGTCCGCCACGCGGCCCCGTCGGCGGAAACGTCGATCCGGTACGACCGGGCGTAGGCGGCCTCCCAGTACAGCACCGTGCGGGCCACCGGCCGGACCGAACCGAGGTCCACGGTGATCGACTCGTTGTCCGACCAGCCGCTCGACCACCGGGTGCCCGGGTCGCCATCCACCGCCCGGGCGGCGGGGAGGAAGAGTTGGCTGCTGGAGGCGGTGACCGGCCGGCCGGCGGCCAGGTTGGTCAGGTCGTCGCCGCGGCGGGCCGGGAACGACACCACCTGCTGATAGGTCGGCCGGTTCTGCCAGGCGATGGTGGGCTGCTTCAGTCCTCCGAGCGGGGACTGCACGATGGCGTCGGCACACCACTGGTCGCCCGCCGCGCAGCTGGCGTCGCCGGGGTAGACCTCGGTCGCCTGTTGGGCGGCGGCGCTGCGCAGCGTGTCCAACAGGATCTGCCGGCAGGCGGCGAGGTCGCCGCCGCCGCAGTACCGGTGGGACGGCCACCCGGGCACCGACTCGCCGAGCACCGCGCGCAGGTCGGCATCCACGTAACCCCACCAGCCGTACTGGAACGACGAGCCCTTGTGGCCCTGCGCCTCGTTGGCCGAGGTGGGCAGGGTGGACTCGTCGCCGCGCTGCTGTCCGGACGGCGATTCGTTGATCTGCATGGTGTTGACCAGCTCCTGATAGAGCTCGGCGCCCAGCGGCGCCTTGAACTGGCCGTTGACCAGCAGCGGCCACCAGGCGTCGAAGATCCGGATCGCCTCGGCGTGCTGGTACACCTTGGCGCCCCGGGCCGTTTCGACCCGCAGTGCGCCGTCGGCGCGCCAGGCCCGCAGCCTGGCCACCACGGCGGCCAGGCCGGCGTCGCCGAGCGGCTGGCTCTCCAGCACCCGGATCAGCTCGTCGAGCACCTCGGCGCCGCGCAGGTCGGTCAGGCCGGCCTGCTCGACCAGCGAGGTCAGCGTGGCCCGGTCGAAGGTCTGCCCGGCGGCCAGCGCTGTCCGGATCGGTCGGTCCAGCAGGTTCGCCCGTTGCACCGGGCCGAAGCTGAAGTTGCCGTCGGCGGCGCCGAAGTCCCTGGACGGCTTGTTGTTCCAGCTCACGTAGTAGTCCTGGTCCACCGAGTACGGATGCTCGGCCAGCGGTTGGTACGCGGCGGTGTTGCTGGCGGGGTCGAAGTCGCGCCACTCGTACGCCGGATCGGCCTTCATCGGCAGGTTCGGGTCGGACCCGGCCGCGCGCACCGGGTTGAGCCCGGAGTTCAGGTACGCCGAGGAGGTGGAGTTCACGTAGAACCAGTTGAACGCGTAGCCGATGGTGCCGGCCGACTCGCGGAACGCCGCGCCGTCGCCCATCGCGGCCGGGTCGTTGAACATCTGGAAGCCGATCGCCGAGTCCGCCTCGTGCCGGTAGGTGGAGCGCAGGTGGGTGAAGGCGTGCGGCTGGCCGCCCACGGTGCCCCGCCAGGCGACCAGGCCGAGCGCGGTGCGCCAGGCGACCAGTCGGTACGAGCCGGCCGCCGTGCCGTCGGCCAGGCTGGGCTGCCACGCGTTGACGTGCGAGAGCTCCTCCATCGGCTGGCACCGCCCGCGGTAGCGGTAGTGGTTGCTGGCCAGGGTGGGCGCGCTGCCGTCCGGGGTGCACAGCGGCAGCGCGTAGGTGTCGGTGATGTCGTGGGCCGACGAGGTCGCGCTCCAGGCGTAGTCCTGGCCCCGGCCGAGCAGCACATAGAGGTTCAGCCCGGCGAAGGCGGCACCACGGGCGCTGATCCCGGGCCCCTGCAATTCCTGCACCATCAGCAGCTGCGGCGAGAAATAGCCGGTCTGTGGGCCGAACACGGCGATCGGGTGGCCGGTGGCGGAGTGCTCGGCCGAGATGACCGCAGCGTTCGACATGCCCCGGCCCGGCTGGGTGATGGTCAGCGCGGACAGCGCGGCGGCCAGCTCGGACGGCCCTCCGGCGGCGCTGGTGGCCGCGCCGGTGGGGTCGGTGACCATGGGCTCCACCCGGGCCGACCCCGCGTCCGGCAGTACGACGCTGGACGCGTTCGCCGGGGCGCCACCGTAGGGGAAGCTCTGCCCGTCGTGCAGGGTCAGCACCGTCTCCGGGTTCTCCTGGCTCCGGAAGGCGGCCCAGACGCGTTCACCCTCCACCACCCCGTAGCGGGCCCGCGCGGCCAGCCGGACCAGCGCGGACTGCATCTCGTTGCCGCCCCCACCGCCGAACAGCCCGCCGACCACGCCGGCGATGGCGATCAGGTCGGTCATCTGGAACGGCTCGGGCCCGCCGGCGTTGGTGACCGCGTCCAGGTGCCCGGTGAGCACGTACTCCCCGGGGCAGTTGCGGTTGGCCATGCAGTGCCGGATGTAGGAGTTGATGCCGGCGATGTACTCCTGCACGTCGCCGTAGAGCTGCTCGCCCCGGGGGCCCTTGCGCCGCAGCGCCTCCACCTGGGCCGCCAGATCCGCCTCGGTGTACGGCGAGCTGCGCCAGACGCTCTGCTCCAGCGCCCGGTTGCCGGGCGCGCCACCGGCGAACGGCGTGAGGGCGCCGCGCCCGACGTGGCGCAGCAGGTCGATGGTGAACAGCCGGTCCTCGGCCCCGGCGTAGCCGGCACCGAACATCGTGCCGCCGCGGGTGCTGCCGGTGACGTGCGGGACGCCGGTCGCCCGGTCGCGGACGATGGTCACGTCCGCCCGTGGCGAGTAGCTGCGCTCGACCTGACCGGGTGGCACCCCGAAGCTGGCGTCGTTGAAGAACGCGCCCAACTGGTCCTCGCGCAGCCCCGCGTAGCCGTAGACCAGGTCGGCGTACCGGCCGAGCTGATCCCCGGCGTGCCGGGGCAGGGTGCCGAGGGATTGGTTGGCGAGCACCTCGACGAGGGTGGCGTTGCCGTTCTGCCCGGGCGGCAGGATGTCGGAGCACTCGCCGAGACAGTGGTCGCTCACGGGACCGGGTGGCACCCCGAAGCTGGCGTCGTTGAAGAACGCGCCCAACTGGTCCTCGCGCAGCCCCGCGTAGCCGTAGACCAGGTCGGCGTACCGGCCGA
>JAEVHO010000066.1 GCA_016802835.1 Micromonospora sp. ATA32
CCGACCCGGCCCGGTCGGACAACTGGTTCGCCGACAGTCTACCGGGCGGCCCGGATGCCGGGGCACGTGGCCAGCGTCGAGTTCGCCGCCGCCCCACAGGTTCCCTTGGGCCGGCCGGGGCAGTGGCGTTTCCCCGGGGCCGGCCCGGGTAGCCGCGCCGGATGAGCGACGCCGAGGTCCGGGGCACGCCCGCCGGACGCTGATCGTCATCGGCCTGGTGCTGGCCACCCTGATCGGGCTGGCCCTCGTGTGGGCCACCCGCCAGGTGCTGGTCTGGATCGTCGTGGCCGCCTTCTTCGCGGTCGCCCTCAAGCCGCTCGTGGACCGGCTCGAACGCGGGTTCGTGCGGCGCCGGGCGCTGGCCACCCTGCTCGTCTTCATCGCCGCGTTCGCCCTGCTGGCGGCGGTGGCGGGGGTGATCGTCGTACCGCTGCTGAGCGAGCTCGGGCGCTTCGCCGACCGGGCGCCGGACCTGCTGCGGGAGACGAAGGCCGGCCAAGGACCGGTGGGCGAGGCGCTGGAGCGGCTCCGGCTGCGCGAGTACGCCAGCCGGCACTCCGACCAGATCCAGCGGTACGGCGCGCAGCTGCGCGAGCCGGCCGTCGGCCTGCTCCGGGGCGTGCTGACGACCGTCGCCGGGCTGGTCACGGTGATCGTGCTGGCCTACCTGATGGTGCTGGAGGCGCCGAAGATCATCCGCAGCACGCTCGCTCTAATCGGGGACCCGGCGGCGGAGCGGTTGCGACGGATCGGGCGGGAGTCGTCCCGGGCCATCACGGGCTACCTCAGCGGCAACCTACTGATCAGCCTGATCTGCGGCGTTCTGACATTCCTCGTGCTCTTCGTCCTCGGGGTGCCGTTCGCCGCGGTGATCGCGCTGGTCGTCGCCATCGCGGACCTGATACCGCTGGTGGGGGCGACCCTCGGTGCAATCATCGCGGCCGGCGCCGCTTTTCTTCACTCCCCCACCGCCGGCGTCGTGACGCTGGTCTTCTTCGTGGTCTACCAGCAGGCGGAGAACCACCTGCTGCAGCCGGTGATCATGTCCCGGGCGGTTCGGCTGAACCCGTTGACGGTGCTGGTCAGCGCCCTGCTCGCCGCCCAACTGGCCGGCCTGCTCGGCGCGCTGCTGGCCATCCCCGCGGCGGGCATCACGCAGATCCTGCTGCGCGAGTTCGTACCGGCCGGGCGACGTACCCTGCCGAACCCGAACGTGGGCGGGGGCGGCGCCGACGGGTCACCACCGAGGGACCGGGACGGCACCGATGGGTCACGGCAGAGGGACCGGGATGGTGCCGGCGGGTCACGACCGACGGACCGCGACCTCGGGTGACGAACTCTCCAGCGGCACGGCGTACGCCGGCACCAGCCCGAGCTGGACGGCGGGGCGCGGCAGCGTGGCGTCGAGGACCCAGTCAGCGCCGACCCGGGCCCGGTTCCCCGGCATCGCCAGCAGGTGGTAGGCGCGGGTGACGGTCTTGGCCGGCAGCCCGGACAGCGGCACCTTCAGCGGGTTCGCCGCGGCCTCCTTGCCGCCCAGGTCGACCACCCAGCCCAGATCATGGTGCTTGTACGGCTTGCGCCGACCCTGCCCGTAGGAGGCGGCGATGTTCTTCGCGGCCAGCTTCCCCTGCCGCTGGGCGTGCTGCGCGGTCATCGTGCAGATCTGCCCCGGCCGGGTCAGGTCGGGCACGGCTGCGGCGTCGCCGCAGGCGTACACCTCGGGAAAGCCGGGGACGCTGAGGTACTCGTCAACCACCAGCCGGCCCTTCTCGGTACGCAGCCCCAGGTCGGCCACGAACGGGTCGGGGCGTACCCCTACGCACCAGACCAGCGAGCAGGTCGGCACGTACTCGCCGTCGGTGAGCTTCACGCCGTCGGCGGTCGCCTCGGCCACCGAGGTGCCCATCCGGACGTCCACGCCGCGCCGCCGCAGCACCCGGTCGGCGGTGTCCGACATCCGCTTGTCCAGCTCGGGCAGCACCCGGGGCGCGACGTCGAGCAGCATCCACCGGGGGCGGATGTGCAGGTTGGGGCGCTGGGCCACCATCTGGTCGGTGAAAAGCTGACCGTGCGCGGCCACCTCGGTCCCCGTGTAGCCGGCTCCGACCACGACGAAGGTGGCCCGCGCCTGTCGCTCGGCCGGGTCCTCGGCCTGCTCGGCGAGCTCGATCTGGCGGATCACGTGGTCGTGCAGGAAGAGTGCCTCGGGCAGGCCGCGGAAGCCGTGCGCGTACTCGGTGACGCCGGGAATGGGCAGCAGCTTGTTGACGCTGCCGACGGCGAGCACCAGCCGGTCGTACGCCAGCCGCCCCTGATCGCCCTCCGGCTGGGTGAAGCCGACCCAGCGGTTCTGCAGGTCGACCCGGTCGGCCTCGCCGATCAGCACCCGGACCCCGTCGAGGGTGCCGACGAGCGGCACCGAGATCCGGCCCGGCTCCACCACCCCCGCGGCCACCTCCGGCAGCAGCGGCAGGTAGAGGAAGTAGTCGGTCGAGTTCAGCAGCACGATCTCGGCCCGCTTGCCGGCGAGCCGGCTCAACGTCTTCGCCGCGTGGTAACCGGCGAACCCGGCCCCCACGATCACCACACGAGGCTTCGTCATGCCGGCTGCGGTTCCCGCCCACACGCGCGACAAACGTGGCATGTCCGGTGCGTGCCGGTCGAGGTCGGATGACATTCGCACCGCATCCAGTGCCATTGATATGGACAGGCATGACCGCAGTGAGCAGTATGCATCTCATGGCTATCCACGACAGCGCCGCCGACGGGCCCACGAGGTCGAGCCGCCGCACGTTCCTGTCCGCCACGGCGGCCGCCACGGTCGCCGTACCCCTGATCGCCGACCCGGCCGCCGCGCACGACGCCGGGCCGCCGCCCGGACCCGGCCGCCCGGTCGCCCCGCAGCCGCCGGACCGGGAGCTACGCGCCCTGCTCGGGGAGATCGACCCCGACCGGATCGAGGCGACCGTGCGCCGGCTGGCCGGGTTCGGCACCCGGCACACCCTCTCCAGCCAGGACGACCCGCAGCGCGGCATCGGCGCCGCCCGGGACTGGATCCACGACCGACTCCAGGAGTACGCCGCCGCCTCCGGCGGCCGGATGACCGTCGAGCTGCAGTCGTACATCCAGGAGCCCGCCTCGCGGATCCCCACCGCGACCCGGATCACCAACGTGCTGGCGACCCTGCGGGGCGATTCCGCGCCGAACCGGGCGTACGTGGTGACCGGCCACTACGACTCCCGGGCGACCGACGTGCTGGACGCGGTCAGCGACGCGCCGGGCGCCGACGACGACGCCTCCGGCGTGGCGGTGCTGATGGAGCTGGCCCGGCTGATGGCCACCCGGCGCAGCGAGGCGACGATCATCTTCGCCGCGGTCGCCGGCGAGGAACAGGGGCTGTACGGCTCGGCGTACCTGGCGAAGCAGCTCAAGGCGGCCGGCGTCGACGTACAGGGCATGTTCAGCAACGACATCATCGGAAGTAGCACCGCCGACGACGGCACGCGGGATCCGCGCAGCGTCCGGCTCTTCGCCGAGGGGGTGCCGACGGCCGAGACCCCGGCGGAGGCGAGCACCCGCCAGTCGGTGGGCGGTGAGAACGACTCCCCGTCCCGGCAACTCGCCCGATTCGTCAACGACGTCGCCGAGAACGGCGCGACCGGGATGTCGGTCCGGGTGATCTACCGGCGCGACCGCTACCTGCGCGGCAGCGACCACATCTCGTTCCTTCAGCAGGGCTGGCCCGCCGGCCGGTTCACCGAGCCCAACGAGGACTTCGCCCACCAGCACCAGAACGTCCGGGTGGAGAACGGCCGGCAGTACGGCGACCTGCCCGAGTTCTGCGACTTCGCGTACATCACCCGGGTCGCCCGGGTCAACGGCGCGGTGCTCTGGTCGCTGGCCCAGGGGCCGGGCACGCCGAAGGGCGCGACCATCGTGACCACCAACCTGACCAACGACACCACGCTGCGCTGGCAGCGCGGCGACGAGCCGGACCTGGCCGGCTACGAGGTGCTCTGGCGGGAGACCACGGCGCCGGAGTGGCAGCGGGTGATCCCGGTGGGCGACGTGACCGAGGTGACGATCGACCTGTCCAAGGACAACGTCTTCTTCGGCGTACGGGCGGTGGACCGCGACGGTCACCGCAGCCCGGTGGCGTTCCCCCGCCCCGGCAGCTGAATCCCGGGTAGGGCCCCCCTCCGCAGGGGTGGTCCGCCGGGTGTGGACAAGGCACACCGCTAGCCGTCACCCGTACCGGATGAGGTCGTCTCACCCGTCGGCGGCGAACGGTGGTGGGAGTCGAGAACCGAGGGAGGAACGACATGGCGGTCCGCACCAAGGTACGTCCCTCACCCGGGAACGAAGTCCCGCTCCACCCGGTGCACGGCTACCTGCTGCGGCGGGCGCGGCACCCGATCGGGGTACGCGGCGGGCCGCGGCGGGCCCCGCGGGGGTACCGGTTGGGCGACGCCGAGCGGCACCAGGTGCGCGCCGGCTACGAGCTGCGGGACCGGCAGCTGGCCCGAGCCCTGACGGCGGCGGCCCGGCAGCCCGGTGATACGACGGAGAACCTGGTGGGGCAGCTGGAGCAGCGGATGGACGCGCTGGTGCACCGCGCCGGCTTCGCCCGCTCCGTCGACGAGGCCCGGGACCTGATCGGCCACAACACGTTCACCGTCGACGGCGGCAAGGTCAACCGGTCCTCGTACCTGGTCCGCCCTGGGCAGACCATCGAGGTTCGCCCGGATCGGCAGTGCCGGGCGCCGGTCGCGGCGGCGGTGGCCGGGCACGCAGAGGACGACGCCCCGCCGTACCTGACGGTGCGGTCAGACCGGTTCACCGCGACGCTGACCCGGGAGCCGCAGCGGCAGGAGGTGCCGGTCCTGCGGGACGTCCCGCTCGCCGTCCACCACGAAGGAGGGAGCGCGTCATGACCATGCCGAAGCCGATCGACCACCGGATACAGGTCTACCTGCGGCAGACCGGCCGGCCGCAGCTCACGCCCCCGCAGCGGCGGCGGGTCAGGCACAAGGAGGCGCGGATCGAGCGCCTGACCGGGCAGCGCTCCCAGACGCGCGGGCCCGGACGCTGAGCCGACGCCGGTTACCGTCGCCGCCCGACCACCGTCACCGGCGTGGTCAGCCCTCCGTGGGTGCCGGCGCGGTGATCGCCCAGCGCTCGTGGTCGCGCCAGGCCCCGTCGATGTAGAGGTAGTCCGGCGAGTAGCCCTCCATCCGGAAGCCGAGCTTGCGGGCCACCCGCCGGGACGCCTCGTTGCCCGGCTGGATGTTCGCCTCCAGCCGGTGCAGTCCCAGCGCGGTGAAGGCGTGCGCGACCACCAGGCCGATCCCGGCCGAGGCGTGCCCGGTACCGCTGTATGGCAGGAACGCGGCGTAGCCCAGGTAGCCGCCGCGCAGCGCGCGGAGGACGATCCCGCTGATGTTGACATACCCGGCGATCTCGCCGCTGGACCGGTCGCAGATCAGGTAGCCGGAGTGGTCCCGTCGACGGATCCGGCTCAGGTACTCGGCGTACCGCTCCGGGGTGTCGGGGGCGGAGAGCCAGGGGTGGTGCAGGTCGCGGCTACGCCGGGCGGCGGCCACGAACTCGGCCTCGTCGTCGGGTCGGGGTCGACGGAGGGCAGCCGGTCCACCGGTACGCAGGTATCTCACGGCGGACCACTCTGACCGCGCCGCGCCACGTTGTCCAGCCGGTCACGGGGTCGCCGGCTCGTCGACCCGCCCGTAGGGTGAGGACACTCGGCGACGTTCGGAGGTCGATCATGGGTATGGCTCTTCTCGGCACGGTGCTGGTTCCCGCTTCGCCGCGACGGATCACGGTGTCCTGACGAGTCAGGGCGGCGTCACACGCCGTCCGGCTACCGCCGACCCCGCGCCTCCCACCCCGGGAGCGCGCGTCCCGTCCCGACAACGCTCCTCGCCGCGAAGCGATCAGGCGACCCGCCTCCGCGCGGGTCCTCCGCCATGGCGTCCCGACGCCACCACATCGCTTCCGAGGAGTTCCTCGTGTTTCCGGATCAACCGTCCGGGCGTCCCGTCGCGCCCGGCTGTCGCCGTACCCCTGCGCGGTGGTCCCGATGACCGCCGTCCCGACCGGCCGGCTCGGCCCCGACTTCCACCGTCTCTGGACCGCCAACGCGGTCTCCAACCTCGGCGACGGGGTCACCCTCGTCGCCGGCCCGCTGCTGGTCGCCTCGCTCACCGCCGACCCGACCGCCATCGCCGCGGCGGTGCTCGCCCAGCAACTGCCCTGGCTGCTGTTCAGCCTGGTCAGCGGGGCGCTGGTCGACCGGCTCGACCGGCGGCGGCTGATCGTCACCGTCAACCTCACTCGGGGGGTGGTGCTCGCGGCGCTCGCCGCCACGGTGCTCGCCGGGGTGGTCACCGTGCCGGTCATCTGCCTGGCGTTCTTCCTGGCCGCGGTCGGCGAGACCCTGGCGGACACCGCCTCCGGCGCGCTGCTGCCGTCGGTGGTGCCGGCGGACCGGTTGGAGCAGGCCAACGGCCGGCTCTTCGCCACCTTCGTCGTCGGCAACCAGTTCGCGGGCAAGCCGCTGGGGGCGTACCTGTTCGTGTTCGCCGCGGCGCTGCCGTTCGCGGTGGACGCGGCCACCTTCGGGCTGGCGGCGCTGCTGCTGGCGCTGCTGCGCTGGCGGCCGGTGCCGCGGCCGGCAACGCGGTCTCCGCCGGACCCGCGCCGGCGGGCCCGCTGCGCGCCGACATCGCCGCCGGGGTACGCGCGCTCTGGGCGGAACCCGTGCTGCGGACCCTCGCGGTCGGCATCGCGGTGATGAACGTGACCTTCTGCGCCGCGTTCGCCGCGTTCGTGCTCTACGCCCGCGAGCGGCTGGGGCTCTCCGCGGTCGGCTACGGCCTGCTGCTGACCGCCTCGGCGCTCGGCGCCTGGCCGGCACCTGGCTCACCCCGCGGTTACGGGCCCGCTTCGGCACCCCGGCGCTGCTGCGGCTCGGGTTGCTGATCGAGGTGGCCACCCAGGCCGTACTGGCCACCACCCGGCTGCCCTGGGTGGCCGGGGCGACCTTGGCGGTCTGGGGCGTGCACGCCATGGTGTGGGGCGTGCTGGTGACGTCGCTGCGCCAGCGGTTGGTCCCGGACCGGCTACGTGGCCGGGTGAACAGCGCCTACTCCCTCGCCGACCTGGGCGGGGCGGCAGTCGGCACGGCCGCCGGCGGGCTGCTCGCCCAGGCCACCGGCAGCATCGTCGCGCCGTTCTGGGTGGCGGCGGCCGGCCTGGCAGTGCTGACCGTGGCCATCTGGCGGCGGCTCGGCGCCACCGGCTGAGGTCGCCGGGGCGCCCGCCCGACGTGGCGAGGCGCCCCCGGCAATCCGTCAGTCCGTGTCCCCCGCGCTGGAAATGCCACACGATGGCCGCCGGGGTCGCCTCGTACGCGGCGCGGCCGCCTCGGCGCACCACCGCCGCGCGTCCGGTCCACCGGCGTACCGCTGGCCGGCCAGTGCGGTTCGGCGCAGTCCCGGACCCGCAGGCGGCCGGGAGCGCGGCGGCGAGGTAGTCGCTGGCCAGGCGCCGGTGGGCGGGCAGCAGTGCCGGGCGGCGTCCGGGTCAGGCGCGTGGGCGACCGCCGAGGTAGAGCGACAGCACGTGCACGTCGGAGACGACGAGGTGACCCCCGGGCCGCAGCACCCGGGCGAACTCGGCCATCGCCGCCGGCAGCTCCGCGACATGGGCCAGCGCCAGCCCGCAGACCACCAGGTCGAACTCCCCGTCACCGACGGGGAGCCGGCGCACGTCCCCGTCGAGGAACTCCACCCCGTGCACCCGGTCTCGCGCCCGGGCCAGCATGTCCGGCGAGCTGTCCACCCCGGTCACCCTGTGCCCCCGCGCCGCCAGGTATCCCGTGTGCCGGCCGGTGCCGCAGGCCGCGTCGAGCGCCCGGCCCGGCGCGAGCCCGTCGAGTATCCGGCGTACCACCGGCTCCTCCACCTCGATCAGCGGGTTGCCGGGCTCGTCGTACGTCGCCGACCAGGAGCGGTATCCGTCCACCGTGCCGACCGCCCCGGCCTCGACGCCGTCCCCGAGCCGCGGGGCGGCCTCGTCCAGCAGCCGGCGGACCTCGGCGATCCGGGCCTCGACGAAGCCCCGGTCCAGGCCGTCGTCACCGGCGGTGGCACGCAGCAGCGCGACGCCCTCGAGCCCGAGCAGGAACGCCAGTGGGTGCTGGTAGGTCATCCGTCGGAAGATAGGACACCCGGGACGGGACGACGACCGGTTTCCCGTCCCGGTGGGGCCGCGTCCGACGCTCCCCGTGGCGATGGACCCGGACCGTCCGTCGCCGGCCCGGGCACGGGCAGCATCGCCCACCGAGGGATAACGCCACGCTGAGGCAGGGGTAAGCGCGCGTCAGAGCGGGCGGGGGTGCGGCTGGTCCAGCGGCATCGGCACCTGGAGGAAGGTGGCGCCGCGCAGGTCCAGCCAGGCCCGGTCCGGCGAGCGGACCAGGCGCAGCATCACCGCGGTGCAGGCCGGGCAGCGGGCCACCAGGCCGGGCGCGTGCGAGTAGACGTGCAGGCAGGCCATCGGGCCGGTCATCCCGCACGAGTCGCAGCGCCCGGTGGCGGCGCTCAGGTCGACGGCGAACAGCTCCCGCAGCGGGCCGTCGAGCATGTTGCCGTCCAGATACGACAGCTGGGTCATGGTGCCTCCTCGTCGGGTGCGGCCGGCTCCGGCCGCACGGTGGTCAGCCGGTGGGGCCGAACCGTTCCGTCCGCACCCGGCGGGCCTCGTGGCCGAGCCCGACGAGCAGGTCCGCCACGGTCTCCACGAACCCGGTCGGCCCGCAGACGTAACAGTGCGGCTCCAGGTCCGGTGGCCAGCCGTGGGTGTTGAGGTCGGCCAGCCCGACCCGGTGCGGCTCGCCGCGCCAGCCCTCCGGCGCCTCCCGGGTGTAGACGTACGCGACGTCGAGGCCGAGGTCGTCGCGGACCCGGCGGCGCAGCTCGTCGGCGTAGAAGACGTCGGTCGGGGTGCGCGCCGAGTAGACCAGCCGGAACGGCACCCGGCTGCCGGCCACCCGGCGGGCCCGGACCATCGCCATCAGCGGCACGATGCCGGAGCCGCCGGCGACCAGTAGCACCGGAGAGGTCTCCTCGGTACGCCAGATGAACCAGCCGCCGACCGGGCCGCGCACCTCCACCGGGTCGCCCTGGGCCCAGGCGTCGATCAGGTACGGCGACACCTCGCCGTCGGGCACCCGCTGCACGGTCAGCTCGATCCTGCCGTCGGTGCCCGGCGCGGCCAGCGAGTACGACCGGGCGGCCTGGTAGCCGTCCTCGGCGGTCAACCGGACGTCGACGTGCTGCCCGGGCAGGTGACCGGGCCAGCCGGGGACCTCCAGCACCAGGGTCTGCGCGGTCGGGGTCTCGACCCGGCGCTCGACGAGCCGGGCCACCCGCCAGCCGAGCGGGGCGGCGCTCAATCGCCCTGGTAGCGCTGCTCGCGCCACGGGTCACCGTAGTCGTGGTAACCCGCGGTCTCCCAGAAGCCCGGCTCGTCCATGGTCCTGAGCCGGATGCCCCGCACCCACTTCGCGGACTTCCAGAAGTAGAGGTGCGGCACCAGCAGCCGGGCCGGGCCGCCGTGCTCGGCGGGCAGGTCGGCGCCGTCGAACCGGTGCGCCACCCAGGCGCGTCCGCCGCGCAGGTCGCCCAGCGGCAGGTTGGTGGTGTATCCGCCGTACGAGTGGGCCACCGCGTAGTGCGCGTCGGTGTTCACCCCGTTGAGCAGGGTGTCCAGGGAGACGCCCTGCCAGTCGGTCTCCCGTTTCGACCAGCGGGTGACGCAGTGGATGTCGACGGTCGGGGTCTCCTGGGGCAGGGCCATCAGCTCCGCCCAGGACCAGCGGTGTTCCTCCCCCGCCTCGGTGGAGATGACGAACTCCCAGCTCTCCAGCGGCACCTTCGGCGTCGGACCGGCGGAGAGCACTGGGAAGTCCTCGGTCAGGTACTGCCCCGGCGGCAGGGCCGGCTCCGCCGAACGGGGCCGGCCCTGGAAGCCCGGTGACACGATTCCCACCCGTCAGTCGTACCACCCGCACGGGTCCGGGCGGGACCCTTTCGCCCGTACCCCCTGCGCGGCCGGCGGAGCGGACCCGTCGCCGTTCGGTGCGGGCGGGGGCGTCAGGGTTGCTCGGTGACCATGTCGCTCTGCCCGGGCCGGACGTCGCGGGTGGCCCGCAGGCTGGTCAGGGTGACGATCACCAGGACACCGATGATCACGCCGAGCGAGGCGAGCGTCGGGATCTCCGGCACGCCCGTCCAGATGCCGTGCGCCCAGTGCAGCCCCAGCTTGACGCCGATGAACGCCAGGATGGCGGCCAGGCCGTAGCTGAGGTGCACCAGCCGGCTGAGCGCGGCGTGCAGCACGAAGTAGAGCGCCCGCAGGCCGAGCAGGGCGAAGGCGTTGGTGGCGAAGACCAGGTAGGGGTCCTCGGTGATGCCGTAGACGGCGGGCACCGAGTCGACGGCGAAGACGATGTCGGTGGCGAGCACCGCGACCACGACGAGCGCCAGCGGGGTGAGCGCCCGGCGGCCGTTGTGCCGGATGGTCATCCGGGTGCCGTGGTAGTCGTCGACCACCGGCATCACCCTGCGCAGCAGCTTGACCGACCGCATCTTGTTGATGTCGACCTCCTGCTCGTGCCCGGAGAGGGCGTCGCGCAGCAGCTTGACCGCGGTGGCGATCAGGATGACGGCGAAGAGCAGGAAGGCGAAGTCCAGGGTCTGCAGGGCGGCGGCGCCGAGCGCGATGAAGATGGCCCGGAGCACCAGCGCGCCGGCGATGCCATAGAGCAGCACCCGCTGGGCGAGCACGGCGGGCACCGCGAAGGCGGCCAGCAGCAGCATGAAGACGAAGAGGTTGTCGACCGAGAGCGACTTCTCCACCAGGTAGCCGGTCAGGTACTCGACGCCCTGCTGGGAGCCGAAGCGGGACCAGATCCACCCGCCGAAGGCCAGCGGCAGGGCGATGTAGAAGGCGGACCAACCCAGCGCCTCCCGGAGGGAGACCTCGTGCGGGCGACGGGTGACCAGGAAGTCCAGCACCAGCAGGGCGAGCACCCCGGCGATGGTCACCGCCCAGAGCGTCGGCGTGCCGACCGACGACAGCTCACCGGCGGACAGGTACGACAATCCGGTCATGCGACCTCCTCGAACACCGTGACATGTTCGAGGTCTCCTTCACCCACCGCTCGTGGGCAACCACCCGAGGCGCACCCGGGCTGCGCCGTACTGACCGGAACGGTTCGTGGGAAGTACTCCCCTCGTGCGACAAAGACTAGGGCAACCTTGCCTGATGTCCAAACCCGGCTGGCCCGAGGTGACCGGGCAGCGGCCCACCCTCGGGCAGCGCCGGGGCCCCGTTCCCGCGGCCTCCCACCGCCGCACGCCGAGCGCCTATGGTGGCCCGGTGACCGATGACGCCGCCCCTCCGACCGGTCCGCTCTCCGGCCTCCGCGTGATCGAGCTGGCCGGCATCGGGCCCGGGCCGTTCGCCGCGATGATGCTGGCCGACCTCGGCGCCGACGTGATCCGGGTGGACCGGACCACCGAGGTCGACCCGACCGCATTCGGGACGCCGCACCCGGACCTGCTGAACCGGGGCCGCCGCTCGCTGGCGGTGGACCTCAAGTCGGCCGGTGGCCGGGAGGCGGTGCTGGCGCTGGTCCGCGACGCGGACGCGCTGGTCGAGGGCTTCCGCCCCGGTGTGACCGAGCGGCTGGGTCTCGGCCCTGCCGACTGCCTCGCGGTGAACCCGCGACTGGTCTACGGGCGGATGACCGGCTGGGGGCAGACCGGCCCGAACGCCCCGTACGCCGGCCACGACATCGACTACCTGGCGCTGACCGGTGCGTTGCACGGCATCGGGCGGGCCGGTGAGCGCCCGGTGCCGCCGATGAACCTGCTCGGCGACTTCGGCGGCGGCGGCATGATGCTCGCCCTGGGCGTGGTCGCCGCCCTGTACGCCGTCTCCGGCGGCGCCCCCGGTCAGGTGGTGGACGCGGCCATCGTGGACGGCGTCTCGGTGCTCAGCACGCAGATCCACGCGCTGCGCAGGCTGGGCATGTGGCAGGACCCGCGCGGGGTCAACCTGCTCGACGGCGGCGCGCCCTTCTACGACACGTACGAGTGCGCCGACGGTCGGCACCTGGCCGTCGGCGCGCTGGAGCCGCGCTTCTACGACGAGCTCGTCCGCCGCACCGGCTTCCCGCTGCCACCGGACGAGCCGCTGGACCGCACCGACCCGGCGAACTGGCCGGCGCTGCGAGAGTCATGGGGCCGGCTGTTCCGCACCCGTACCCGGGACGAATGGACCGCCCTGCTCGGCGCCTCGGACGCCTGCGTCGCGCCGGTGCTGGACTGGCGGGAGGCGCCGGAGCATCCGCACCTGGTGGCGCGGAAGGTCTTCGTCGAGCACGCCGGGGTGGCCCAACCCGCGCCGGCGCCCCGGTTCTCCGGCACGCCGACGGCGTTGCGTCGCCCGCCGCCGCACCCGGGCGAGCACACCGACGAGGTGCTGTCCGGGGCCGGCTTCGACGCCGAGCGGATCGCCGCCCTGCGCGCCGCCGGGGCGGTGGCCTGACCGGCACGTCCGGCGTCCCGCGTTCCGATCGCTGACAGCGGGTGCACAGCTCGACTGGCAGCAGGGGGTGCGCCGCGAATCGCCGGCGGTCAGCCGCGCCGGACGGTGGCGCCCGGGGTCAGCGCCGGCTCGACCATCTCCCGGTAGTCGCGCGGCAGCTGGACCACGATGTCGTCGAACTCGCCGCCGGCGACCGCCTCGCGCAGCGTGATGAAGACCGCCCGGACGGCGTTGCGGGCGGCAGCCTCGTCGACTCCGGCACGCTGCCGACCCGGGCGACGAACTCGGCGGCGCCGAACCTGTCAGCCGCCTCGGTACGCGGACTCGGCTTCAGCACCAGCTGCAGCGGCTTGGGCAGCTGGGCGGCCAGGTCGAGCACCTCCCCGCCGGTCAACCGCTCGGCGAGCGTCTCCAGAGTCGCCCGGGTCAGCTCGACCGCACGCTCGGAGGGTGTCCGGGTCCGCTGCGCCACCTGGTCGACGAACGTGTCGTAGTTCATCCGTGGTACCCCCTTCGGCTGCTCGGAGCGGTCGCGTACCCGCCGGGCCGGCCCGGAAACGGCGGCCGGAACGGCAACCGACGCTCGCTCAGCCGGAGGCGACCCGACGGCGCGGTCTTAGCGACGACACCCAGCGAGACCGGCGACGGGCGGCAACTTTCCGCCCCGCCGGTGCGTGACGGGCGGTCGGACGGGTAACCGCCGCCGGTCGTGACCAGATCGAGGCGGCGAGGAGCCCACGCCATGGCGAGTTACACCGACGTCCTGAACTATCTGTCGAGCCTGGACTACCCGGCCGAGAAGGACGACGTGGTACGCGAGGCCGAGCGGGAGGGCGCCCCGCCGGAGGTGTTGCGGGCGCTGCGGGCGCTGCCTCCGGTGGATTACGCCAACGGCAACGAGGTTGCCCGCTCGGCGGGCATCGACGCCGCCCCCGAGGTCGGACCTTCCCAGCGGGCGGCGCAGGCCCGGGACAAGCGGCACCAGCGGGTCTCGCAACACCTGCGCCGCATCTGACGCCACCGACGACGGTGGGTCAGCACACCCGGGGGCGGATGACAGCCCGTCCGGACACCCCGGCCCTGCGGGGCGGTCGACGGTGACCGGTCGGCCACGGCTGCGTCGGCCGCCGGACGGGCACACCCCGGCGGCGGTGCAGCTGACCGTGATGGGGCTGGTCGGCGTCGCCGCGGGCGCCGTGTTCGCGGTGCTGGTGTCGCCGATGCTCGCCCCGCTGGTCGGCTGGGACGCGGCCGCGCTGAGCTGGCTGACCCTGCTCTGGCGCAAGCTGTGGCGGTTGAACGCGACGCGGACCGCCGCGCTGGCCGTGCACGAGGACCCCAACCGGGCCATCCGGGACGTCCTGCTGCTGAGCGCTTGCCTGGCGAGCCTGCTGGCCGTGGGCGTGGTGCTGACCATCGCGCACGCTGTGGGGCCGGGGGCTCGCCGCGACGCGTACGGCGCGCTGGGGCTGGTCAGCGTGCTGCTCTCCTGGTTCGTGGTGCACACCGTCTTCACCACCCGGTACGCCCGGCTGTACTACACCGGCGAGGACGGCGGGGTCGACTTCCACGAGGAGGCGAGGCCCTCCTACTCGGACTTCGCATACCTGGCCTTCACGGTCGGGGCGACCTTCCAGGTCTCCGACACCAACATCAGCAGCAACGAGATCCGCCGGACAGTGCTGCGGCACTCGCTGCTGTCGTACCTGTTCGGGGCGATCATCGTCGCCGCGACGGTGAACCTGCTGGCCGGCCTGGCGAAGTAGGGAGGGTGCCGGGCGGGCCCGGAGACAGGCGGGCGCCCCAAGTCGCGAACCGCGACCGGGGCGCCACGCAGAACCTGTCCCTGGCGGGAGTCCACGCCCGAACCGGGTCGCGACCGCCAGACGGTGGATATCCGCCCGAACCGGGCGGGCATCACTGCCAGGACCAGCATACGGTGCGGCATCATCCGAACGGATGAATTACGCGAAAGTGTGGGCGAGCGCACCCGGAAGATCAATGGGCGAATTCGGCGTACCGCTTCTCCAGATCGACCCGGGCGAGCGCTCCCACCAGCCAGGCGAGTCGTTCGCTCCTCGCCGCTACCGGCCAGCCCGGCGAGGTCGGCGGCGGAGCGCCCGAGCCCCAGCCGGCGGGGCCGCGGCGAGCGCCCGCCGGTCGGCGACCGGCGCCACCTCCCGCCACAACGCCTGGGTCTCCCGCAGGAACAGGTCAACCACCTGGCCGTCCACCCCGGGCAGGTCGGTGAGCAGGTCCCGCTCCCGGGCCGGGTCGTGGCCCGCCACCGCGCGCAGCCGGCGCAGGTCGCCCCGGTACCGTTCGAGGATGGTCCGGGCGAGGTCGCCGAGGACGTTCGCCAGCGCCTCCACGTCACCCCGTTGACCGCCCGCGCGCAGCACCCGGACCCGGTCGGCATGCAACGACCGGGCCAGCCGGGCGGCGGTGTCCCAGCCCTCGTCGCGCAGCGCCCCGGCGGTGTCCAGGGCACGCCGGAAGTCCCCCGGCCGGGCGAGCAGGACGGAGAGGGTGAGCAGCTGGAACAGGCTGGCCGGGTTGTTGGTGACCCGGAAGCCGTACTGCTCGGCGAAGCCGCGCCCGCTGCCGGCAAGCCGGCGTACCAGGCGCTTCTTGTCCTCGATGCTGGAGATCGCACTGGTCGGCATGTCGGCGACTACCCGCGCGGGCGGCCGACACTCCTGCCGGTGGTCGCGTCAGCCCAGGACCCCGCCGCGCCGGTCGCGGGCCTTGAGCCGGGTGGTCGGCAACGCCGGCGCGGGCAGCGGTGGCGCGGCGTCGTCGGCCACCGTCCCGAAGCGCCGGCCGGCCATCCAGTCCTCCCGGGCCGCGGCGATCTCCTCGTGCGACCGGCCGACGAAGTTCCACCACATCACCCAGCGGCTCGTCGAAGGGCGCCCCGCCGAGCAGCATCAGCCGAGTGCCGGGGGCGGCCGACAGCCGCACCGTGTCCCGGCCGGCACCGAGATAGAGCAGCGCGCCGGGGGTGAGCGGGATGCCGTCGACGTCCGCGGCGCCGGACATCGCCAGCATCGCGTACTCGAACTCGCGCCGCAGCGGCAACGCGGCCACCCGCGGCCTGCGGGCCTGCAGCTGCGCGCCGACCAGCGGCGTGTGCACCACGGCCGGCGACCGCTCCCCGGCCATCTCCCCAACCAGCAGGGTGACGTCCAGGTCGCCGTCACGCCAGCCGGGCAGGGCGGCGTGGTGGGCGAAGCCGGGCGCGCCGGCCCGCGCCGGGTCGGGCAGGGCAACCCACAGCTGTACGCCGTGCATCAGCGGCGGATGCGTCGCGGGTGACCGCTCAGAGTGGGCGATGCCGCGCCCGGAGGTCATCACGTTGAGCTGGCCGGGCCGGATCGGCTGGACGTTGCCGAGGCTGTCGCGGTGCAGGATCTCCCCGTCGAGCAGCCAGGTGACGGTCTGCAGGCCGGTGTGCGGGTGCGGCGGCACCTCCATGCCGGGCCGCCGCGCCACGTCGTCCGGGCCGAAGTGGTCGACGAAGCACCACGCCCCGACCATCCGGCGCTGGCGCTGGGGCAGCAGCCGCCGGACCGTGGTGTAGCGCCCGAGCGGCACGTCGTGGCCGGGCAGCAGCACGCTGCCAGGATCGACGGCGGCGACGCCGGGCGGTCGGATCTGCGCCGGCATTGATTCCGTACGGTCCACCGGCCCGACTGTACGCTCAGCCCGCGCCGACGGTCACCGTGTTCGCGCCGGCCACCAGGTCGACGTCGACCCGGTCGGCCGAGCGGTCCCAATCCGGCGAGCTGATGATGTCACCGGCGGCGACCCCGACCCGACGCTCGTCGTACGCGGCCACGGAGCCGGCCCCGGCGCCGAACCCGGATCCGGACCGGCGTGGCCCCTGTCACCCCGACCAGCAACTCGTTCACCCCGCCGGTCATCCGCACGGCGAGGGTGCCGGTGACCCGGGGCAGCCGCAGCTCGGTGCGGGTGGAGGCGCCGACGAATTCGATCCCGGCCAGCCGAGCGGCCGTCAGGTCGAGCACCTGCTCGGTGACCGCGCCGACCTGCCGCAACCGCCAGGTGACCCGGGAGTTGAGCCGTACCTCGACGGCGGCGGGTCCGGGTCGCCCGCTCCCGCGCAGGTGCAGCTGCACCCGCTCCCCCAGCACCTCCGGCTCGGGGACCACGCCGCCGTCGGCGGGGGCGCTGATCCGGTACAGATCCTCGCCCAGATCAGCCACCCGCAGGTCGAGCGTGGTGAGCCCGTCGACGAGTTCGAAGGTGGCGCGGCGGCGTCCGGCCAGGGGCGCCGTCACCGGCCTGATCGGCGGCCGACCCAGCGGCCGACTCGGCGGCAGACTCGGCGGCCGGCCTGACGGCGGCTCGGCGGCCGGACTCGGCGGCCGACTCGGGGGCATCGGCGCCACCCGGTTGGGCGGCAACCGGCACGGTGGGCCCGACGTCGGGGCCGCCGCCGGAGAACGCCACGCCCAGCCGTCCGGGTGGGACAGCGTCACCGGTGATGGCGCGACCCCGAGGGCGAGCACGACCAGAGCGGCGGCGGTGAGCAGGCGGGCTCCGCGCGACCACGACGACCAGCGTTCCGGCTGCCCGGTCACCTGCTCGCCGGTGACCTCGACGACGGGCGCCGCCGCCGGCCGCACCCGCTCCTGAGGCGTGGCTTCGTGAGGCGCGGCTTCGTGAGGCGCGGCTTAGTGAGGCGCGGCTTCGTGAGGCGCGGCCTCGGGGGCGGTGGCCTCGGGAAGCGCGGGATCAGGGGCTGGTCCGGTCGGCGCCGGCGCTCCGCGGCGGGCGGTGCCGGTGACGCGGGCGCTGGCGACTCCGGTGCCGAACCGCGATATCTGTCCCTGCTCAGAACCCGCCATCCCGGCGCCCCTTCTCGCGGTCCCCGCAGGGCAGTACGTGCCCAGGACAGGATCGGATCAGTCGCCGGGCCCCCGGGCCGCCGTTGGCACCCGATGCACGCTACGGCGTAGACGCCGATGGCCGGCACCCTCGTGGGGTGCCGGCCATCGGTCGGTGTGTGGCTGTTCGATTGTCAGCTGAGGGTCAGCTGTTCCAGTGCTGGGCGACGAGGTCGGCCGCCTGGGTCTCCCACTGCGCGTACGCATCCGGGTACGCCGACACCTGCACCGTCTGCGCGGCCTGCGTGAGCGGCATGTCCTGCCACCCGTCGACCTGCTTCAACCCCTTCAGATACGCCATCGTGGAGTACTCAGGATCGGTGATCTGCTCCGGGGTACCCCAACCAGAGGTGGGACGCTGCTGGAACAGACCCAGCGAGTCATGGTCGTTGGCGTCACCCAGATGACCCAGGTTCTCCAACTTCGACTCCTGCAGACTCGTACCAATCGCGATCACCGCAGCCCGCTCGTCCATCCCGGCCTTCTTCGTAGCCTTGATGATCGCCTTAGC
>JAEVHO010000067.1 GCA_016802835.1 Micromonospora sp. ATA32
GTCGCGACGGTGCTCGGGGTCACCGTGCTGGGGGCGACACTGGGGCTGCTCTGGGCCGCCTCGGCTCCGGCCACCCCGGTGGTGAAGACCGCCGAGGGAGCGATCTACGCCCAGCCGCAGCCGGAGCAGCCGATCGCCGCGGACGGCTGGTTCAGCCTGCTCGGACTCGGCTTCGGCGTGCTCGCCGCGCTCGCGCTGTGGTTCCTGCTGCGCCGGCACCGAGGGCCGCTCGGGCTGTTCGCCACCGTGGTCGGCGCGCTGGGCGCCGCGGTGGTGGCCTGGCAGGTCGGGCGGCGCGTCGGCCTGTCGACCTACCAGCGGCTGCTGGAGACCGCCCCCGACGGCCGGACCTTCAGCAAGCCGGCCGATCTGCGCGCCGGCGGCGTCGAGTGGATCCTCGGGGTACTGCCCGTCCCGTACGGGAACCTGCTGCTGCCTGCGTTCGCCGCCGCCGTGACGTACACCCTGCTGGCCGGCTGGTCCCGCTGGCCGTCGCTGCGCCCGGAGCCCGCCCCCGACGTGGCCGGGCTCAGTTGGGGGCCGGGGGCGGAGCCAGCTCAGACAGCGGCACCGGAACCGCCCGGACCTGGCGCAGCAGAGCCGCCTCGCGGTTGAGCAGCCGCAGTTCGGCGCGGAGCCGGGTGGCGGTGTCGTCGATCGCCAGCAGCCGCTGCCGGTCGTCGACGGTCAGCGCGGCCGTGGCGGCCACCAGGTGGGACAGCACCGTCGGATCCTCGGCAGCTGCTCGGAGATCTCCTCCGGGTCGGACCGGATCAGCCCGAGGTACTGCCGGAACACCGCGATCACCCGGGAGGCGAGCAGGTCGGCGACCTCGTCCGGGCCGGCCGGCTCCGGCAGCCACTCCACCTCGGCGGTGAGGAACGGCGCGGACCGCTCGTCCACGTCGGCGATCCGGAACCGCCGTCTGCCGACCGTCACGATGTCGAAGCCGCCGTCGTCCAGCTCGGTGACCTGGCGCAGCTCGGCCGTGCAGCCCACCTCGTGCAGGGTCACGTCGCCGCTGCCGCCGCCCGCCGCCGGTGGGCTCGTCGGCCCGGCCGGCGCCACCTCCCAGCCGGCGCGGATCGCCACCACGCCGAACTCGCGCGGGGCGCCCTCGGGCAGTTCGACCAGGTGGCGTACCAGGGCGCGGTAGCGCTCCTCGAATATGTGCAGCGGCAGCACCAGTCCGGGAAAGAGCACCGTTGCGAGGGGAAACACCGGCAGCCGTGCGGTCACGCCGTCGAGCGTAGCCCGACCGGGCGCGGCCGGCGTGGCTCGGCTCACCTCGGACTCGGCCGGGCGACGCGGGTCGCTCCGCGCCCGGCCGCCTAGACTCGCAAGGGTGTTGAATCGGATCGACCTGCGCGGCGGCGTCCGTGACCCCCGCCGCCTGCTGCCCCGTGCCCAGCTCGACGTCTCGGTGGCCGTCGAGAGGATCCGCCCGCTGGTGGAGGCGGTCCGGGAGCATGGGTACCCGGCGATCCGGGAGGCGAGCGAGCGGTTCGACGGGGTCGCCCCCGACCAGCTGCGGGTGCCCGCCGAGGCGATCGCCGAGGCCGAGGGGACGCTGGACCCGGAGGTCCGCGCCGCGCTGCTGGAGTCGATCACCCGGGCCCGCAAGGTGCACGCCGACCAGCGGCGCACCGACCACACCACCCAGGTGGTGCCGGGCGGCACGGTCACCGAGCGCTGGGTGCCGGTCGACCGGGTCGGCCTCTACGTCCCGGGTGGCCTGGCGATGTACCCGTCGACCGTGGTGATGAACGTGGTGCCCGCCCAGACGGCCGGGGTCCGCTCGCTGGTGGTGGTCAGCCCGCCGCAGCTGGACAACGGCGGCCTGCCCGACGCCCGGGTCCTCGCGGCCTGCGCGCTGCTCGGCGTCGACGAGGTGTACGCCGTCGGCGGCGCCCAGGCGGTGGCGATGCTGGCGTACGGCTCGGCGACCGACGCCGAAGGCGACTCGCACTGCGACCCGGTCGACATGATCACCGGGCCGGGCAACATCTGGGTGACCGCTGCCAAGCGGCTGCTGCGCGGCGTGGTCGGCATCGACGCCGAGGCTGGCCCGACCGAGATCGCCATCCTCGCCGACGACACCGCCGACCCGGCGCACGTCGCGGCCGACCTGATCAGCCAGGCCGAGCACGACCCCCTCGCGGCGAGCGTGCTGGTCACCCCGTCGGTCGAGCTGACCGACGCGGTCGAGCGGGAGCTGGCCCGGCAGGTGCCGGCCACCAAGCACGCGGAGCGGGTGACCACCGCGCTGACCGGCGAGCAGAGCGGCGTGGTCCTGGTCGACGATCTTGAGGCCGGGCTGCGCGTGGTGGACGCGTACGCGGCCGAGCACCTGGAGATCCAGACCGCCGACGCCCGGGAGTGGGCGCTGCGGGTGCGCAACGCCGGCGCGATCTTCGTCGGCGCCTGGTCGCCGGTGTCGCTCGGCGACTACTGCGCCGGGTCCAACCACGTGCTGCCCACCGGCGGCTGCGCCCGGCACTCCTCCGGCCTGTCCGTGCAGTCCTTCCTGCGCGGCGTCCACCTGATCGAGTACGACCGGACGGCGCTGCGCGAGGTCGCCCCGCACGTGGTGACCCTGGCCACCGTGGAGGACCTCCCCGCGCACGGCCAGGCGGTCAGCGTCCGGTTCCCGGGAGGGTCCTCGTGACCAGCCTCGACGACCTGCCGATCCGCGACGACCTGCGCGGGCTCTCGCCGTACGGGGCGCCGCAGCTGGACGTGCCGGTGCGGTTGAACACCAACGAGAACTCCTACCCGGTGCCCGAGCCGGTGGTCGAGGCGATCGGCAAGGCCCTCGCGGCGGAGCTGCGTGACCTCAACCGCTATCCGGACCGGGACGCGGTGGCGCTCCGCGCCGACCTGGCCGGCTACCTCGGCCACGGGCTCACCCTCGAGCAGGTGTGGGCGGCCAACGGCTCCAACGAGATCCAGCAGCAGCTGCTCCAGGCGTTCGGCGGTCCCGGCCGGACGGCGTTGGGGTTCGTCCCGGCGTACTCGATGCACCCGCTGCTGGCGCTCGGCACCGGCACCGGCTGGGTGCCCGCGCGGCGCGGCGTCGACTTCGGGCTCAGCGCGGACGACGCGGTGGCCCAGGTCCGCGCGCACCGGCCCGACGTGGTCTTCCTCTGCTCGCCGAACAACCCCACCGGCACCGCGCTCGACCCGGCGGTGGTCGCCGCGGTGCTCGATGCCGCGCCCGGCATGGTGATCGTCGACGAGGCGTACGCCGAGTTCGCCCGGCCCGGCACGGTCAGCGCGCTCGCCGTGCTCCCGGACCACCCGCGGCTGGTGGTGACCCGGACGATGAGCAAGGCGTTCGGCTTCGCCGGCGGCCGGCTCGGTTACCTGGCGGCCGACCCGGCCGTGGTGCAGGCGGTGCAGCTGGTCCGGCTGCCCTACCACCTCTCCGCGCTGACCCAGGCCGCCGCCCGGGCGGCCCTGGCCCACCGGGACGCCCTGCTCGGCACGGTGGCCGCGATCATGGAGCAGCGGGACCGGATCGTCGCGACGCTGCGCGAGCGGGGCCACCGGGTCGCCGACAGCGATGCCAACTTCGTCCTCTTCGCCGCGGCGGCGACCAGGCCGCGGCCTGGCACACGCTGCTCGACGCCGGCGTGCTGGTCCGCGACGTCGGCCTGCCCGGCTGGCTGCGGGTCACCGCCGGCACCCCCGCCGAGACCGACGCCTTCCTCTCCGCCATGGAAAAGCTCCAGTAGGACGCGCGGAGTGAGCCGGTTTTGCGAGCCCCCCAGTCGCGAACGAAAGGTTGCACAGCAATGAGGCGGACCGCCCGGGTGGAGCGGATCACCAAGGAGACCAAGGTCCTCGTCGAGATCGACCTTGACGGCACCGGCCGGGCCGAGATCGGCACCGGGGTCGGCTTCTACGACCACATGCTCAACCAGATCGCCCGGCACGGCGGGTTCGACCTGACCGTGCGGACGGTGGGCGACCTGGAGATCGACGCGCACCACACGATGGAGGACACCGCGCTCGCGCTGGGCGCCGCGTTCGACCAGGCGCTGGGGGACAAGGCGGGCATCCGACGGTACGGCTCGGCCACCGTCCCGATGGACGAGGTGCTGGTCCGGGCCGCCGTCGACCTCTCCGGTCGGCCGTACGTGGTGCACGACGAGCCGGCGCTGGCGCCGTACATCGGGCCGGTCTACCCGACCAGCATGACCCGGCACATCTGGGAGTCCTTCGGCCAGGCGGCCCGGATCACCCTGCACGTCGACGTGCTGCGGGCGGCCCGCCCGGGCGGCCACCCGGACGCCCACCACGTGGTGGAGGCGCAGTTCAAGGCCGTCTCCCGGGCGCTGCGCGAGGCCACCTCGATCGACCCGCGGTCGCAGGGCGCGATCCCCAGCACGAAGGGCGCACTCTGATGAGCGCGAGGAACGCAGCGCAGCGGAGTACCGCAGTCGCGAATGGAGGACGACACTGATGGGGGCCGCCCTGCCCACCCTGTTACTGATCCTGGCCGGCGTGCTGGTCGGCGGTGCCTGGTCCTTGTACCGCCAGGGCGCGCCCCGCGGCGCGGTGGGTCTCACCGCGCTGCTCGCCGTGCTGGCGACCGTCGGCGGGGTCCTCTGGCTGCTTCCGGGGGAGAACTGATGAAGCGTGTCGTGGTGCTCGACTACGGTTCGGGCAACCTGCGGTCGGCGGAGCGGGCCCTGGAACGGGCCGGCGCGGACGTGACCGTGACCGACGACCTGAGCGCGGCGGCCGCGGCCGACGGCCTGGTCGTCCCCGGCGTGGGCGCCTTCGCCGCCTGTATGGCCGGGATCGAGGCACTCGGCGCCGGGCCGGTGATCGCCGAGCGGGTGGCCGACGGCCGCCCGGTGCTCGGCATCTGCGTCGGCATGCAGGTGCTCTTCGAGCACGGTGACGAGCACGGCGTGGTGACCAAGGGGCTCGGCCTGCTGCCCGGGGCGGTCACCAAGCTCGCCGCCGCCCGGCTGCCGCACATGGGCTGGAACACCGTCCAGGCGCCGGCCGACTCGGTGCTCTTCGCCGGCCTGCCCGCCGACAGCCGCTTCTACTTCGTCCACTCGTACGGGGTCGGTGACCCGGGCGCGCTGGCCGCGGCGGGCGCCACCGTGACCAGCGCGCACCACGAGACGGACTTCGTCGCCGCCGTGGAGCGGGGCTCGCTCCGCGCCGCCCAGTTCCACCCCGAGAAGTCCGCCGACACCGGTGCCACGTTGCTGCGCAACTGGCTGGGCACCCTGTGACCACCGGTGGTTGAGGGTCCCGCCGGGCCGGGTCGCGCCCCCGCGCCGGCCCCGGGCTTCTCCGCGATGCTCGTCGGCGCCGCCGATCCGAGGGGTGGGACGGTGAGCAAGGAGCGGGCCCGCCGCCGGGCGGTCAAACTGGCCGAACTGGAACGCGAACGTGCCTCCCGCCGGCGCCAGGTGTACCGCCGCCAGCGGCGGCGGGTGCTGGTCCGCCGGCTGAGCCCCACCTGGCGTCGGGGGCGGACGGGCCGGCTGGCCCGGCACAGCCGGGGAGAACGGGCCGGGATCGTGCTGCTGACCCTGGCGGCGCTGGCCCTGATCTGGGTGCTCGTCGACGACCTCGCACTGCGCCTGGCGCTGGTGCTGATACTGCTGCTCGTACTGCCGGCGATCGTGGTGATCGTTTTGGACCGCCGTACCTGACCGAGGAGAACAACCGTGAGCCTCACCCTGTTGCCCGCCGTGGACGTCGCCGACGGCCAGGCCGTCCGGCTCGTGCAGGGCGCCGCCGGTAGCGAGACCACCTACGGCGACCCGGCGGAGGCCGCGCTCGCCTGGCAGCGGGACGGGGCCGAGTGGATCCACCTGGTCGACCTGGACGCCGCCTTCGGCCGGGGCTCGAACGCCCACCTGCTCGCCGAGGTGGTCCGGCAGCTCGACGTGAAGGTGGAACTCTCCGGCGGGATCCGGGACGACGAGTCGCTGCGCGCCGCGCTGGGCACCGGCGCCGCCCGGGTCAACATCGGCACCGCCGCCCTCGAGGACCCGGTCTGGTGCGACCGGATGGTGGGCGAGTACGGCGACCGGATCGCGATCGGCCTGGACGTGCGGGGTCGTACCCTGTCCGCCCGGGGCTGGACCCGCGACGGCGGTGACCTCTTCGAGGTGCTGGAGCGGCTGGACAAGGCGGGCGCCTGCCGGTACGTCGTGACCGACATCACCAAGGACGGCACCATGCGCGGCCCGAACCTGGACCTGCTGCGCGAGGTGTGCGGCCGGACGGCGGCCCCGGTGATCGCCTCCGGCGGCGTCTCCACCCTCGACGACCTGCGCGCCCTGGCGACCCTGGAGCCGCTCGGCGTGGAGGGCGTGATCACCGGCAAGGCGCTCTACGCCGGCGCCTTCACGGTGGCGCAGGCCCTCGAGACGCTGGCCTCGGCGTGACCGTCACCCGGCTCGGCTCGGGCGGCCCGTGGGAGCAGCTGTACGGCTACTCGCGGGTGGTCCGGGCCGGCGACCTGGCCTGGACGGCCGGCTGCACGTCGACAGTCGACGGGGTGGTCGCCCACGAGGGGGACGCGGCGGCGCAGACCGCCCAGGCGCTGCGGATCGGGCTGGACGCGCTGGCCGAGGTTGGCGCGGAACCGGGTGACGTGGTGCGGACCCGGATGTACGTGACGGACCGGGTGTACGCCGACGAGGTGGGCCGGGCGCACAACGAAGTCTTCGGCGCGGTCCGTCCGGCGGCCACGCTGGTGGTGGTGGCGGCCCTGCTGGACCCGGAGCACCTGGTCGAGGTGGAGCTGGAGGCGTACCTCGGGGACCGGTGACCCGGCGACACCCGGCCCCGCGACCCGGGAGGAGACGGCCACCACGCTCCTATTGGTTGTGCACAACTCAATTGCGCGCTACGGTTCTGGGGTGACCGATGATCTGTTGCTGCGCCGGCAGGTGTGCTTCGCGCTCTACGCGGCGTCGCGCGCCCTGACCGACGTCTATCGACCGATCCTCGACGAGTTCGGGCTGACCTACCCGCAGTACCTGGTGCTGCTGGTCCTCTGGGAGCACGGCGACGACGCTCCCACGGTCTCCGAGCTCGGCGCCGCGCTGCGGCTCGACTCCGGCACGCTCTCCCCGCTGCTCAAGCGGCTGGAGGCGGCGGGCCTGGTGGTCCGGCGGCGGTCGGCGCGCGACGAGCGGCGGGTCGAGGTGGGCCTGACCGGCGACGGCGCGGCCCTGCGGCAGCGGATGGACGACGTGCCGCTGCGGGTCGCCCGGGCCACCGGCCTCACCGAGGCCGAGCTGGTCGCCCTGCGCGACACCCTCACCCGGGTCACCGAGACGATCCACCGACAGAAGGAGCAGTGACCACCATGCAGGTGCTCTACACCGCGTCCGCGCGGGCCAGCGGCGACGGCCGGGACGGCCGCGTCAGCACCTCCGACGGCACGTTCGCGCTCGACCTGGCCGTGCCGAAGGAGATGGGTGGCGCCGGCGGCGCCGCCAACCCCGAGCAGCTCTTCGCGGCCGGGTACGCGGCCTGCTTCCACTCGGCGCTGCGCCTGGTCGCCCGCAGGGCGAAGGCCGACGTCACCGGTTCGATCGTCGACGCCGAGGTGGGCATCGGTCCGAACGGCGGCGGCGGCTTCGGGCTGACCGTGGCCCTGGTGATCGACCTGCCCGCGGTGCAGCGCACCGCCGCCGAGCAGCTGGTCGAGCAGGCTCACCAGGTCTGCCCCTACTCGAACGCGACCCGCGGCAACATCGACGTCACGCTGACCGTGCGGGAGGCGCTGTGACCAGCAACCGGGAGATCCACCTCGCGTCCCGCCCGGACGGCTGGCCGACCGCGGAGAACTTCCGGCTGGTCGAGACCGACGTCCCCACGCCCGGACCGGGCCAGATCGTCGTCCGCAACCAGTACATGTCGGTCGACCCGTACATGCGTGGCCGGATGAACGACGTCAAGTCGTACGTGCCCCCGTTCCAGATCGGCGCGCCGCTCGACGGTGGCGCGGTCGGCGAGGTCGTGGCCAGCGAGGCCGACGGGTTCACGCCCGGCGACACCGTGCTGCACGGCCTGGGCTGGCGGGAGTACGCGCTACTCGACGCGAAGGCCGCCCGCAAGGTCGACCCGAGCCTGGCCCCGGTCACCGCGTACCTGAGCGTGCTCGGCATGACCGGACTGACCGCGTACGCCGGTCTGCTCGACGTGGCGGCGATGAAGCCGGGCGAGTCCGTCTTCGTCTCCGGCGCGGCCGGCGCGGTCGGCAGCATGGCCGGCCAGATCGCCAAGCTGCGGGGCGCCTCCCGGGTGGTCGGCAGCGCCGGCTCGGCCGCCAAGGTCGAGCGGCTCACCGCACTCGGTTTCGACGCCGCGTTCGACTACCACGACGGCCCGGTGCGGGAGTCGCTCAAGGCGGCGCCCCGGACGGCATCGACGTCTACTTCGACAACGTGGGCGGCGAGCACCTCGAGGCCGCGATCGGCGCGATGAACCTGCACGGCCGGGCCGCCATCTGCGGCATGATCGCGCAGTACAACTCCACCGAGCCGCCGGCCGCGCCGCGCAACCTCGCGCTGCTCATCGGCAAGCGGCTCACGCTGCGCGGCTTCCTGGTCGGCGACCACGGCCACCTGCGTGACCAGTTCGTCCAGGACATGTCCGGTTGGCTGCGCGACGGGAAGATCTCGTACGACGAGACCGTCGTCGACGGGATCGACAAGGCTCCGGAGGCGTTCCTCGGACTGCTGCGCGGGGAGAACCTGGGCAAGATGCTGGTACGGGTGTGACCAGGGCCTCGTTGGCGGCGGTCGGCCCGGTCGGGCCGGCCATCGCCGCGGGGTCGTTGGATAGGCTCGCGGTATGACGGTGGCGGTACGGGTGATCCCGTGTCTGGACGTGGACGCCGGACGGGTGGTCAAGGGCGTCAACTTCCTCGACCTGCGCGACGCCGGTGACCCGGTGGAGCTGGCCGCGGCGTACGACCGGGCTGGCGCGGACGAGTTGACCTTCCTGGACGTCACCGCCTCCTCCAGCGACCGGGGCACCATGCTCGACGTGGTGCGCCGCACCGCGGAATCGGTCTTCATCCCGCTGACCGTGGGCGGGGGCGTTCGCCAGGTCGCCGACGTCGACACGCTGCTGCGCGCCGGCGCGGACAAGGTCGGGGTGAACACTGCCGCGATCGCCCGGCCGGAGTTGATCGCCGAGATCGCCGACCGGTTCGGCCGGCAGGTGCTCGTCCTCTCGCTCGACGTCCGGCGCGCGCCGGCCGGCGGCACGCCCAGCGGTTTCGAGGTGACCACCCACGGCGGCCGTCGGGGCGCCGGCCTCGACGCGGTCGAGTGGGCCCGGCGCGGCGCCGAGCTGGGTGCCGGGGAGATCCTGCTCAACTCGATGGACGCCGACGGCACCAAGGCCGGCTTCGACCTCGACCTGATCGGCGCCGTACGCCGGGTCGTCGACGTGCCGGTGGTGGCCAGCGGCGGCGCGGGTGAGGTGGCGCACTTCCCGCCGGCCATCGGCGCCGCGCCGACGCGGTGCTCGCGGCCAGCGTCTTCCACTTCGGCGAGCTGACCGTGGCCGAGGTCAAGGATGCCCTGCGCGGCGCGGGCCACTCCGTCCGCTGATCGACCTCAGTCCCGGGCGGGGCGCTCCGGGGAGCGGCGCGGCGCGGGGATGGACCGGACCACGTATTCCTGGACGGCGGCGGCGTGGTCCTCCTCGTCCAGGCTCCAGTCCGCGGTGCCCGGGGTGGCCCGCCGGCTCAGCACGCCCTGCACGGTGTCCACCGTGGTCGCCAGGCCGGCGCTGGGCCGGGTGCGCCAGAGCTGCTCACCGTCGGCGGTGATCCGGAACCAGCCGTCCGCGACGCTGACCAGGCCCGCCCCGACCAGCCGCCGGACCGCCGCCTCGACCTCGTGCCGTTCCGGGATCGCCTGGTTCAGGTGGTCGGCGGTGGAGAGCACGTCGGTCAGTCGTACGCCCTCCGGCCGCCGGCTGGACGCCGCCCGGCGGTGCCGCCCGGCGCCGCTGGCGATCACCAGTGACACGAAGATCCAGGCGTCGCTCCAACGCCATCCGTTCTCCCCCATGCAGGAATGATGCCCGGAGGTGACGGTAGAGGAAACACCTACTTTTCCTGACGGACGTCACGGCAGCTCAGCGTGGGTGGGCACCGGTGGACCGGCCGGCGCCGCCGGCTCGGTCGGGGCGGCCGGGGCGGGACGTCGCAGAGTCGGGATGAACAGTTGGGCCAGCGGTCCGATGGCGACCGCGTACGCGACCGTGCCGATGCCGACGGTGCCGCCGAGCAGCCAGCCCAGCGCCAGCACGGTGATCTCGATGACGGTGCGGACCAGCCGGACCGACCGGCCGGGGTGTCGGGCCACGAACCCGGTCATCAGGCCGTCCCGCGGGCCGGGGCCGAGCCGGGCGCCGAGGTAGAGGCCGGTCGCGGCGCCGTTGGCCACAATGCCGGCGACCAGCAGGCCGATCCGGACGGCGAGCGGCCCGCCGGCCGGCAACAGGGCCAGGGTGGCGTCCACCACCAGGCCGATCACCAGCACGTTGCTCACCGTGCCCAGGCCGGGGCGCTGGCGCAGCGGGATCCACAGCAGCAGCACCGCCGCGCCCACCGCGATGGTCACGGTGCCGAAGGAGAGCCCGGTGAGCCGGGACAGGCCCTGGTGGAAGACGTCCCACGGATCCAGGCCCAGCCCGGACCGGATCATCAGGGCCATGCTCACGCCGTACAGGGCGAGTCCGACGTAGAGCTGGGAGAGCCGCCGGGCCGGCCGGTGCCGGAGATTGCCAATCGCTGCCATAGATGCCACCCTAGGAGCCAATCCGGCGAGGAGAAGAGCCAATATCCGAGGAGTGGCCATGACGAGCGAGGTGCGCGGCAGCCAATTGGCGCGACTGCTCGGGCAGTGGCATGCGCTGCCGGGCCGCCGGCGCAGCCCGGACTACGCCGCGCTCGCCGCCGCGGTCCGCGGCCTGCTCGCCGACGGCCGGCTCCCCCCTGGGGGTACGCCTGCCGGCCGAGCGCGAGCTGGCCGAGGCGCTGCGGATCAGCCGCACCACGGTCACCGCGGCGTACCGCCAGCTGCGGGAGACCGGTCATCTGGCCAGCCGCCGGGGGCGCGGGCAGCTGGACGATGCTGCCGGGCACCCACCGGGTCGCCAGCAGCGGGCTGTGGACCCCACAGGACGACCGCGACATGATCGACCTGGGCGTGGCGGCGCTGGCCGCCCCGCCGCAGCTCCTGCCGGCCGCCCGGGCCGCCACCGAGGACCTGCCCCGCTATCTGGGCGGCGCCGGCTACCACCCGACCGGGATCATCGAGCTGCGCGAGGCGGTCGCCCGCTCGTACACCGAACGTGGGTTGCCGACCAGTGCCGAACAGATCATGATCACCAGCGGCACGCAGCACGCGCTGGACCTGGTGCTGCGCCTGGCGCTGGCGCCCGGCGGCAACGTGCTGGTCGAGTCGCCGACCTACCCGAACGCGCTGGCCGCGCTCGCCGGCCGCCGGGCCCGGATCGCCACCCACGGGCTGGCCGCGGACGGGGCCGGCTGGGACGCGGACCTGCTGCTGGGCACCCTGCGCCAGACCCGGCCGAAGCTGGCCTACCTGATCCCGGACTTCCAGAACCCGACCGGCCACCTGATGCCCGCCGAGCTGCGCGAGCGGGTCGTCGGGACGGCCCACGCCGCCGGCACCGACCTGGTCGTCGACGAGTCCTTCGTGGACCTGCCGCTGGACGGCACGGTGCTGCCGCCGCCCACCGCCACCTTCGACCGGCACTCCCGGGTGGTTTCCATCGGCGGGATGAGCAAGCCGTACTGGGGCGGCCTGCGGATCGGCTGGGTCCGCGCGTCCGCACCGCAGGTGCAGCGACTGGCCGCCGCCCGGGTCGGGGTGGACATGGCCAGCCCGGTGCTGGACCAGCTGGTCGCGGTGCACCTGCTCGCCGACGCCGCGACGATCGTCTCCGCCCGCCGGCGCAGCTCGCCGCGCAGCGGGACGCCCTGCTCGGCGCGCTCGCCGAGCGTCTGCCCGACTGGCGGGTCACCGCCCCCGAGCGGTGGCGTGACGCTCTGGGCGGAGCTGGACGGGCCGATCTCCAGCGCGCTGGCCCGGGCCGCCGAGGAGGTCGGCGTACGGCTGGCGCCCGGCCCCCGGTTCGGCCTGGACGGGACGCTGGAACGCTTCCTGCGGCTGCCGTTCACCCTGCCCGCCGCCGACCTGGTCGAGGCCGTCGGCCGGCTCGCCGGGGTCCGGTACGACCTGGACCGGGCCGGTCGGTCGCAGTGGCGTGAACCCGCCGTCATCGCCTGACCTGACCGCGAGCCGGCCCACTGCCACCAACCTGCCCCGGTGCCTGCTGGTGCTGAGGGGCGCTGATGACGGACCGGCGGCCGTGCCCCGGGACCGGGGGCGGCGGCCGCCGGTGGGAACGGGCGGGGTCAGATCTCGGCCAGGGTGCCCTGGTACATCTTGTCGATCTCGGCGGCGAAGTTGCTCTCCACACCCCGACGCTTGATCTTGAGTGACGGGGTGATCTCGCCGTGCTCGATGGTCAGGTCGCGCGGCAGGATGGTGACCTTCTTGATCGTCTCCCACCGGTTGAGCCGGCCGTTGAGTTCCGCGACGTAACCCTCGACCATGGCCTGCGCCTCGGCCGAGGTGACGATCCCGGCGTAGTCGCGGCCCTCCAGCGGGCCGCCGGCGACCCAGCCCTTGATCGCGTCGGGGTCGAGGCTGACCAGCATGGTGCAGTAGTTGCGCGCCTGACCGACCACGATCGCCTGCGAGGTGTACGGGCAGATCGCCTTGAACATGCCCTCGATGTGCGACGGCGCGATGTACTTGCCGCCGGAGGTCTTGACCAGGTCCTTCTTCCGATCGGTGATGCGCAGGTAGCCGTCGTCGTCCAGGCTGCCGATGTCACCGGTGCGGAAGAAGCCGTCGGAGGTGAACGCGGCGGCGGTCTCCTCCGGCAGGTTGTGGTAGCCGCGCATCACCGGCCGACCGCGGACCAGGATCTCGCCGTCGGTGTCGATCTTGCATTCCAGGTCGCCCATCGGTCGGCCTACGGTGCCGATCCGCAGCCCGTCCGGCGGGTTGACGAAGTTGCCGGCGCTGGTCTCGGTCAGGCCGTAACCCTCGGAGATCGGCAGGTTGGCGGCGGCGAAGAAGGTCGAGATCTCGCTGCTCAACGGGGCCGCCCCGGAGACCAGCACCCGGATCCGGCCGCCGAGCCGGGCCTGCAGCTTGCTGAACACCAGCTTCTCGGCCAGCGCGTACCGCAGCTTCAGCCCGGCCGGGACCGGCTTGCCGGCCTGCTCCAGCGCGACCTTCTCCTTGCCCGTGTGGACGGCCCAGGCGAAGATCTTCGCCTTCGCGCCGCCCGCGTCCTGGGCGGTGGTCACCGCCTTGTTGTAGACCTTCTCGAAGACCCGGGGCGCGCCGCACATCAGCGTCGGCTTGACCACGGCGAGCATCTCGACCAGCTTGTCCACCCGCCCGTCCACGTAGGTCGGCAGCCCGACGTGGGTGGAGCCGCAGAGCAGCGTCTTGCCGAACGAGTGGGACAGCGGCAGCCACAGATATTGCAGGTCGTCGTCGCGGAGCAGGCTCGTCTCGGCCTGCACGACCGCCTCCCAGCACCAGCCGCCGTGCAGCAGCTCGACGCCCTTGGGCCGGCCGGTGGTGCCCGAGGTGTAGATCAGGGTGGCCAGGTGGTCCGGGCCGATACCGGCGACGATCATGTCGATCAGGTCCGGTTCCGCGGCGAGGGCACGCTCGCCCTGCTCCTCCAGCTCGGCCAGGGTGAGCTGGGGGACGGCCGCGGTCGGGTCGGCGGCGCCGTCGAAGAGCACCACGTGCGTGAGCCGCGGCAGGTCCGCCCCGGCGATCTTGGCCGCCTGGGCCGGGTTCTCCGCGAACAGCACGCGCGAACCCGAGTCGGCGATGATGAAGGTCGCGTCGTCGGGCTCGGTGGTCGGGTAGACCGTGGTGGTCGCGCGCCGGCGCACATGATGCCGAAGTCGGCGATCACCCAGTCGAGCCGGGTGTTGGCCAGGATCGCCACCGGATCCTCCTGGCGACGCCGAGGCCGTGCAGGCCGGCGCGACCGCCCGGGCCCGGTGCCCGACCTGCTCCCAGGTCAGCCACACCGGCCCCGAGTCGTCGGGGGCCGGGTGGGCGAAAGCGCGGCGGTCGGGGGTCGCCGCGACGCGCTTGAGGAACATGTCGGGGATGGAACGGTACGGTACATCGAGAGCCATCGCTGTAGCCGCCTTCAAGGGTGGAGACGTGACGGCCGTCACGCCATTTTGCGGTTACCGAAGAGTATTGCCTGCACCCTGGCGTCGGCTAGTCCTGCCGCCCGCCGCGCCCTTTCCGTCCCGCGAGGTGGACCGACGCGCTCAGGAGTAGCGGGCCGCCGCGAGCGACCAGTCGTAGGTGGCCCGGATCCAGTTGCGCCGGGCGGAGAGGAAGGCTGCCACCGCCGGGTCGCCCGCGCCCAGCGCCGCCTTCTCGCCCTCGGCGTACGCCCGCAGGGCCTGGTTGAACCGGGTGGCCGCCGCCAGCAGCGCCGTCGCCTCGTCGCACCCGGTCTCCTGGGCGATGGCGGTGACCAGGTTGTTCGCGTCCGGCTCGGCGCGGTGCTCCTTGCCGAAGGAGAAGAGGTCGTTGCACCAGCAGACCAGGTCGGCGGCGAGGGCGTCCAGGGTGACCAGGGCGGGGTCGGCCCGCCGGGGTCGCGCCGGCCTGTACGTCGTACGCCAGGTCGGTCAGGGACAGGCTCGGGGCGTACGCCGCCGGTGTGCCGCCGCATCTGGAGGTACTCCGCCACCCCGGGCGCCGGCGGTGCTCCCGGTTCGCCGCCTCCCAGAGCAGCGCCAGCAGGTACTCCCGCAGTTGGTTGACGAAGCGCAGCAGCAGCGCCGGCCGCTGGTGCGCGCGCACCCGCCGGCAGACGTCGTGCAGCGCGTCGCCGGGGGGCCCCGCGGTGGTGGCGATCGGCGCGGCCGGATCGCCGTGCCGGTCCAGCACGTCCAGCAGCCCGGCGACGGTGGGCGCCAGGCGGGCGGGTGAGTCGCCCAGGCCGTCCTCGTCGCAGGCGTCGTCGACGACGAACAGCCAGGTGATCAGGTCCGTCAGCAGCCGCAGCCGGCCGACCGGCGCGTCCGGGCAGGCCCGGCCGGCCAGTTCCGCGGCATTCGCCCGGCGCAACCGGGCCAGCCGGCGCGGCGAGTCGACCAACCCCATCGACCGGGCCCAGGCCACGCTCTCGCTCGCGATCAGGTCGGTGGCCTCGTGGCGGCGGGCCGGGAAGGGGGGTTCGTGCAGTGCTGAGACCGCGAAGTCCCGCATGATCGCCCCCTGTCACGCCGCGCTCCGGTGGAACGGCGCGGCAAAAGCGTACGGGAGCAGGAATCGGCCCGCGTCGTTGGGCCCGAGCCGCTCTCACGCTCGTCGATGACCGTTTTTGGACAGACGGTCAAAGGCCCAGCTTGGCGGCCCGCAGCCGTTCGGCGAGCGCCGGCGGTCCGTCGATCTGGACCCGGGAGACCCGCTGCCGGCCGGAGAGGAACAGCGCCAGCTCGCCGGGCGCCCCGACCAGCCGGGCCCGGTCCCCGCCCCGGCCCACGGAGACCTCGCCGTATCCGGGGCCTTGGACGAGCAGGTCCGCCGGGAACCGGCGCAGCGCCAGCCGGGCCAGCATCGCGACCCTCTTCCAGAGCACCGACTGCAGGCCGGCCGGCAGGTCCCTGGGCTGCCATCCGGACCGCGCCCGGCGTACGTCCTCGTGGTGGATGAAGAATTCCATCGTGTTCACCAGCTCGTCGGTGAGCCGGTTGCTGACCGGGCTCCACGCCGGCGGGCGGCGCACCTGGTCGATCAGGGCGGCGTACGGGCGGGCGGCGATCCGCCGCCGGATCCGCTCCGCGTACCCGGCCAGCGGCGGGAGCAGGATGCCGCCCGCGGCGTCCGGGCGGCGCTCACGGGCGACCAGGTGCCCGGCGAGGTCGCGGGTGGTCCACCCCTCGTCGATGGTCGGCGCGTCCGGTCCCAGGGTCAGCAGCAGGTCGGCGAGCGCCTCGCGCTCCGATCGGGCGTACCGCGGCATTGGTCGATGGTAGGCCCGGACGCCCCGATCGGCGCGCCGGGCGCGGCCGGCGCCTGTGACCGCGGACATATCCGCCGCGGTCGGCGGAGCTGGCGTCGACCGGTAAGGATGAGGGAGATAATTGCGACTTACGGCGGGGGAGAGTGTGGCGGGCGGGACAAGTCGGGACGTGCTCGGCAGGGGGCTGTCGGTCCTCGGCCGGGCGATCCGGGAACAGCCGCGGATCTTCGCGGTCGCGGTGACCGGCAGCGTGCTCTTCGGCCTGATGGTGATCGCCAGCGCGTTCGTGGTCGGTCGGGTGGTCGGCGACGTGGTGGTGCCGGCGATCGCCCGCGGTTCGGTGGGCATCGGGGTGCTCGCCCTGGCCGCCGCCGCCCTGTTCGGCATCAGCGTGCTGCGGGTGTTCGGGATCTTCGGCCGCCGCCTCGGCGCCGGGTACATGCAGTTCCGCCTCCAGGCCGCCTACCGCCGCCGGGTCACCCGCCGCTACCTCGACCTGCCGCTGTCCTGGCACCACCGCAACGCCACCGGCACCCTGCTGTCCAACGCCAACTCCGACGTCGAGGCGGCCTGGTACCCGATCGCCCCGCTGCCGTTCGCCGTCGGCACGGTGGTGATGCTGGTCGGCGCGATCGTCTCGCTCTTCCTCACCGACTGGGCGCTCGCCCTGGTCGGCCTCGCCGTCTTCCCGGCGCTCTTCGCGCTCAACGTGGTCTACTCCCGCCGGATGGCCCCCCGCCAGGCCCGGGCCCAGCGGCTGCGCGCCGAGGTCAGCGGGATCGCCCACGAGAGCTTCGACGGCGCCCTGGTGGTCAAGACGATGGGCCGCGAGGCGCAGGAGACCGCCCGGTTCGCCGGCCGCGCCGGCGAGCTGCGCGACGCGCTGATCTCGGTCGGCCGGTTGCGCGGCGTCTTCGACCCGCTGCTGGAGACCCTGCCCAGCCTCGGCACCCTCGCCGTGCTGGTGGTCGGCGCGTTCCGGCTGCGCCAGGGCGCGATCTCCGTCGCCGAGCTGGTCAGCGTCGCCTTCCTCTTCACCGTGCTGGCCTTCCCGGTCCGGGCCATCGGCTGGGTGCTCGCCGAGCTGCCGCGCAGCGTCGCCGGCTGGGACCGGGTGCGCCGGGTGCTCGACGCGACCGGCGAGATGCCGTACGGCGACCAGGTGCTGGACAAGGTCGACGCCCCGCCGGCCACCCTCGCCTTCGCCGACGTCAGCTTCGGCTACGAGCCGGCCGAGGCGCACCTGCCCGGCACCGAGGTGCTCGGCGAGGTGACCTTCACGGTGCCCGCCGGGAAAACGGTCGCCCTGGTCGGGCCGACCGGCGCCGGCAAGTCGACCATCACCTCGCTGGCGGTCCGGCTGGTCGACCCGAGGGCCGGCACGGTCGCCGTCGACGGGGTGGACGTCCGCCGGCTCACCGCCGCCTCGCTGGCCGAGACGGTCGCCCTGGTCGCCCAGGTGCCGTTCGTCTTCGATGACACTGTCCGCGCCAACATCACCCTGGACCGGCCGGGCATCGGCGACGACGACGTGTGGGCGGCGCTGCGGCTGGCCGAGGCGGACGGGTTCACCGCCGCCTCGCTGGCCGAGACGGTCGCCCTGGTCGCCCAGGTGCCGTTCGTCTTCGATGACACTGTCCGCGCCAACATCACCCTGGACCGGCCGG
>JAEVHO010000068.1 GCA_016802835.1 Micromonospora sp. ATA32
CCGGCCGACTGGGAGCGGCCCGCCCCCACCAACGCCTACAAGGTGCGCGCCGCCCTGGCCGCCGCTCGGCGGTACGCCGACAGCTGACCGACCCGCCGGCGTCGCCCCGCCGGGGGGCGGCGCGGCCCACGTGGTCGATGGTCTCCGGCGTGCTCCATCCGGTGGGGCGCTTCGTCGGGAGCGGACGGGCGGTACCTGCCGGCGGCGGGTGGCTCAGACCGGGCGACGACCGGCGAAGCCGCACTCGATCCGGTGGTACCAGCGCACGTCGGAGTCCCCCTCCAGCCAGCACCAGAGCACCGGCCGGTCGTCCCGCTCACCGGGGAAGTCGAGCAGCACCGGCGCGATGCCCTTGACCTGGATGTCGTGCTCGTGCAGCTCGTCCACGACGCCGTGCAGCCGGGCCTCCAGCCCCTTGACCTCGGCCAGGCCGCCGAGCGGGCTGACGCCCCGGTCGGCCAGGTCGGCACGGAGTTCGGCCAGGTCGGCGCGCAGCCGGATCAGCTCGTCGACCCGCGGACGGAGGGTAGCCACCAGGTGGCGCGACTGGGCGAGAGTGAACACCGGGCCAGTATGGGGCACCCGGGTTGCCGGAGGGTTCCCGCGCGGGTCTCAGCCCGACTGGGCGGCCAGCTCCCGGGCCCGATCGCGGGCCGCCTCGAGCGCGGCCAGCATCGCCGCCCGTACGCCGTGCTTCTCCAGCTCGCGGATCGCGGAGATGGTGGTGCCGGCCGGCGAGGTGACCGCCTCGCGCAGCTTGACCGGGTGCTCGCCCGAGTCCCGCAGCATCACCGCCGAGCCGATCGCGGTCTGCACGATCAGCTCGTGCGCCACCTGCCGGGGCAGGCCGAGCAGGATGCCCGCGTCGATCATCGCCTCGACCAGCAGGTAGAAGTACGCCGGCCCGGAGCCGGAGAGGGCGGTCACGGCGTCCTGCTGGGACTCGGGCACCCGGATCGTCGCGCCGAGCGGGGAGAACATCTCCTCGGCCAGGGCCAGGTGCGCACCGGTGGCGTGGGCGCCGGCCGAGATCGCCGTCATCGCCTCGTCGACCAGCGCCGGGGTGTTGGTCATGACCCGGACCACCGGGGTGCCCTCGGCAGCCGGCGGGCGAAGAAGCTGGTCGGCAGGCCCGCGCAGAGCGAGATGACCAGCTTGTCGGCGGGCACCTTCGGCCCGATCTCCTCCAGCAGGGCGGCCGCGTCCTGCGGTTTGACCGAGACGGCGAGCACGGCCGCCTCGTCCACCGCGGTCAGGTTGTCGACCACCCGTACGCCGTACCGGGCGGTCAGCTCCTCGGCGCGGGCGGGACGTCGGGCGGTCGCCAGCAGCCGCTCCACCGGCCAGCCGGACCGCAGCAGCCCGGAGAGCATCAACTCGCCGATCTTGCCTGTACCGATCACCGCGACCGTGTGCACCGCACCTGCCACCCCGCTCCACCCCTCTCGCGTCGCACCCGCTGCTTCTCGTCGATCCAGGGCAGGTCGTGGTGATCGAGATCATTGACCACGACCTGCCCTGTCAAACGTGAGATCCGGCCCGTCGGTCAGCTGCCGAAGAAGACCTCGGCCTCGTTGTACCGCTCCAGCGGCACCGTCTTGAGCTCCCGGGTGGCCTCGGCCAGCGGCACCCGAACGATGTCGGTGCTCTGCATGGCGACCATCTTGCCCCAGTCACCCTCGTGCGCCGCGTCGATCGCGTGCAGGCCGAGCCGGGTGGCGAGCACCCGGTCGAAGGCGGTCGGGGTGCCACCGCGCTGGATGTGGCCCAGCACGACGGTCCGCGCCTCCTTGCCGGTCTTCGCCTCCAACTGCTCGGCCAGCCACTGGCCGATGCCGCCGAGGCGGACGTGGCCGAACGCGTCGAGCTCCTGGTTGTGCAGCACCATCTGGCCGTCCAGCGGCTGGGCGCCCTCGGCCACCACCACGATCGGGGCGTACTGCTCCTGGAAGCGCTTCTCGACGTACCCGGCGACCTGTTCGACGTCGAACTTCCGCTCGGGCAGCAGGATCACGTTGGCGCCGCCGGCCAGGCCGGCGTGCAGGGCGATCCAGCCGGCGTGCCGGCCCATCACCTCGACGACCAGCGTGCGGTGGTGGCACCGGGTCCGGCCAGGGGCCGATCGGTCCCGGTCGGGCCGCCGCCTCCGGCGTGGACCGGTCGAGCTTGGGGATGGACGTCGGCTGGTCGTCGCGCTGGTCGCGGTGACGCCCGTCGCGGCCGTCGTACCGGTCGTCGGGCGTGCGGGTCACCGGGGCACCGTCGCCGAGCGCAGAGCGGTCGAGTCCTCGAACGCCGGAACCGTCACCATGGAGACGCTCTCCCGGTAGCCCAGCTGGTAGCTGTCGACCGCGTCCTTGAACAACCGGACTCCCTTGGAATCGGCGAGGGCCCGTTGGAGGGCTGCGGGATCGCCGATTGCTACGATCTTGAACGGTGGGGAGTACACCCGGCCGTGCAACAGCAGGGTGTTACCGACGCAGCGTACCGCGCTGGTTGCCAGCACGCGGACGTTCATGATTGACATGGCCTCCGCGCCCCCCGCCCAGAGCGCGTTCACCACCGCCTGGACGTCGCCCTGATGGACCACCAGGTCATCGTTGCTGACACCTTTGGGCAGGTTCTGGTCGTTGCGCCGCGGCGCGTCGTTCAGCTCGACGGTGACCCCGGTACCGGTCAGCGCGGTGAAGCCGGCGGCCTGCCGGCTGCCCATCGCCCGGTCCTGAGCGGCCTTGATCGGGCCGTCCGATCCGGCCAGGGCGGCGGTCTGGCTCTCCACCTCGGCGCGCAGCCGCGCCGCCTTCCGCTCGCTCGCCTCGACCTGCTCGCGTCGGTCCTCGATCAGCTGGTTGAGCTGCGGTCGCCGGTCCTCCCGCAGGGCGGTGCCGCCGGCCGTGGTGGCGGTGGTGGTGAAGAGCAGCCCGGCGGCGGCGGCGATCAGCGGCACCCCGATCGACCAGCCCGCTCGCCGCTGCACAGGTCGCCGTGGCAGCAGACCGGCGACCGCGCGCCGGAGGACCTTCTGCCAGGAGGCCGCGCCGGACGTGTACTCCACCGAGCGTTCCTTCCCCGTCGTCTCGTTACCGGTCCGCCGGTCCGCGGATCGGTGCGGCGACCCGAACAGTCCCGCCCTTTTCGGTCACTCCTTGCACCGGCCTGACCCCATTCGTGGATCGGACCGGCCGTCCGGACTACGCTAGCTTTCGAACATTATTGGCCATGGACCGTCGCCCCCGCGCCCGGTTGTCAGGCCGGACGAGGTCGTCACCCCTCTGGAGAGCGTCGTGCCCAAGTCTCAGGTCCGCAAGAAGAAGGTGTACACCCCGCCGACGGACGTCCGTCCGACGGCGACGGCGGCGACGCGCAAGCCTAGCCCGGTCTGGCTGCCGGCCACGGCGGTCGCGCTGGTCGTCGGCGGCATCGGCTGGCTGGTCGTGTACTACCTCTCCGAGCAGCAGTACCCGGTCATGGCGTGGGGTTACTGGAACCTCGCGGTGGGCTTCGGCGCCATGGTCGGCTCGCTGATCCTGCTCTCCCGCTGGCGCTGAGCCGCTGACGTCGGCCCGCCGCCCACGATCCGGGCGGCCGCCTCCGGCACGAACCAGGTCACCTGGCGGAGCCCCTGCCCGGGGCGTCGGGGCAGGGCCACCTAAGGTGTGCGCAGGGCGGCGTGGCCTCTGCGAGGTTCCTCACGTTACCGATGGGTAACGTGGCGCGTAGGCTGCACTGCATGACCGAGCGGAGCGAGGTCATCGACCGGTCCGGTCGGGGATGCGGGAGCGGCGGCACGCCGGCCCCCTCCTGAGCCGAACCCGGTCGCCGAGCCGCTCGACAGGCAGCAGACCGGGGAGGCCAACTCGATGGGCAGCGTCCAGATCGTCACCACGATCCTCGCGGCCGCCATCACCGCCGTTGCGGTGTGGCTTGCGGTACGCGCGGTCATGAAGATGGTGGCCGTCATCCGGCTGGGTCGGCCCGACCCGGAGCGGTTCACCGACAAGGGCACCCGCACCACGACGATGCTCGCGGAGACGGCGGGTCACACCCGGATGCTCCGCTGGAGCGTGGTCGGTGCGGCGCACTGGTTCGTGATGGTCGGTTTCATCGTCCTGTCGCTGCTGGTGCTCGAGGCGTACTTCGACGTCGTCTCCCCGACCGGCGGCCTGCCACTGATCGGCGGCCTGGCGATCTACGGGCTGGTCACCGAGCTGATCGCGGTGCTCGGCGTGGTCGGCATCCTGGTGCTGATCGCGATCCGGGTCAGCAACCGGCCGAGCCGGCCGGGAGGGCGCTCCCGCTTCACCGGCTCCACCATGTGGCAGGGCTACTTCGTCGAGGCCGTCGTCCTCGCGGTGCTGATCATGGGCTTCGTCATCCGGGGCTTCAAGGTCGCCACCGATCACTTCGAGTACCCGGTCTGGGCCACCCCGGTCAGCCACGCGGTCGGCTCGGTGCTGCCGGACTGGGACGCCGGCGTCAGCATCGCCGCCTTCATCAAGATCGCGATTTCGATGACCTGGCTCATCGTCATCGCCCTCAACGTCACCATGGGCGTCGCCTGGCACCGCTTTCTGGCGTTCTTCAACATCTTCTTCAAGCGCAACCCCGGCGCGGCCGGTTCCGGCCTCGGCGCGCTGCGGCCGATGATGAGCGAGGGCAAGCCGCTCGACTTCGAGGAGGCCGACCCGGAGTCCGACCAGTTCGGCGTCGCCCAGGTCGAGCAGTTCACCTGGAAGGGCCTGCTGGACTTCAGCACCTGCACCGAGTGCGGCCGCTGCCAGTCGCAGTGCCCCGCCTGGAACACCGGCAAGCCGCTGTCGCCGAAGCTGCTGATCCTGAGCCTGCGCGACCACGCGTACGCCAAGGCGCCGTACCTGCTGGCCGGGGGCGGCAAGGACCTGACCGGCGAGGAGAAGGCGACCGCCGCCCAGCTCGCGCACATGGACGTGCTGGCGCTCGCCGAGGCCGACCGCCCGCTGATCGGTGGGGCTGAGGAGAACGGGGTCATCGACCCGGACGTGCTCTGGTCCTGCACCACCTGCGGCGCCTGCGTGGAGCAGTGCCCGGTCGACATCGAGCACGTCGACCACATCGTCGACATGCGCCGCTACCAGGTGCTGATCGAGTCGAGCTTCCCGTCCGAGGCCGGCGTGATGCTGCGCAACCTGGAGAACAAGGGCAACCCGTGGGGCGCCCCGCAGAACACCCGCGAGGACTGGACCAAGGGTCTGGACTTCGAGGTGCCGCGGGTCGGCGAGGTCGACGACTTCGAATACCTCTTCTGGGTCGGCTGCGCCGGCGCGTTCGAGGACCGGGCCAAGAAGACCACCCGCGCGGTCGCCACGCTGCTCAACGAGGCGGGCGTCTCGTTCGCCATCCTCGGCGAGGGCGAGACCTGCTCCGGTGACCCGGCCCGCCGGATCGGCAACGAGTTCGTCTTCCAGATGCTCGCCCAGCAGAACGTCGAGACCCTCAACGAGGCGTTCGGCGACCGGGAGAAGACCAAGCGCAAGATCGTCGCCACCTGCCCGCACTGCTTCAACACCCTGGGCAACGAGTACGGGCAGCTCGGCGGCGAGTTCGAGGTGGTGCACCACACCCAGCTGCTGGCCCACCTGGTCGCCACCGGCAAGCTCACCCCGGTCCAGCCGGTCGACGGCGGCGTGACCTACCACGACCCCTGCTACCTGGGCCGGCACAACCGCGTCTTCGCCCCGCCCCGCGAGGTGCTCGGCAGCGCCATCGCCGGCGGCGCCGGAGACGGTCAGGGCGGCGACAGCGGCCTGATCGAGATGCCGCGCAACAGCGAACGCTCCTTCTGCTGCGGCGCCGGCGGCGCCCGGATGTGGATGGAGGAGAAGATCGGCAAGCGGATCAACGTGGACCGGGTCGAGGAGGCCATGTCCACCGGGGCGAAGACGGTCGCCGTCGGCTGCCCGTTCTGCTCGACGATGCTCAACGACGGGGTCAACGGCAAGGGCGCCGGCGAGCAGGTCGAGGTGGTCGACGTCGCCAGCGTGCTGCTCCGCTCGGTCAAGCCGGACGTCGCGCCGGGCGAGAAGCAGACCCAGCCGGTCGGCTGATCGACCACCGCCAACGTCGCGAACGCGGCGCCACCGTCAGTCGGTGGCGCCGCGTCTTCGTCTCGCAGCACCCAGGCGGCGAGCGTGCACCGCGCGCCGCCGGGGCCTCGTGGAACAATCCTCGCCGAGGTGAGGCGATCATCGACGGTCTCTTGGTGACGACGCTGTTGCCCCTGGTCGGCTTCGTCCTGCTGACCGCGGGCAACGCGTTCTTCGTCGCGGCCGAGTTCGCCCTGGTCACCGTCGACCGGGCGGAGATCGACCGGCGGGCCGAGGCGGGTGACGCCGCGGCCGCCACGGTCCGCCGCGCGCTGCGCGGGCTCTCCTTCCAGCTCTCCGGGGCGCAGCTCGGCATCACCATCACCGCGCTGCTCACCGGCTACCTGGCCGAACCGGCGCTGGCCCGGCTCTTCACCCCGCTGCTGCGCCCGGTCGCCGGCGAGGCCACCGGAAGGTTCACCCCGCTGCTCGCCCTGGCCCTGGCCACCCTGCTCTCGATGCTCTTCGGCGAGCTGGTGCCGAAGAACCTCGCGCTGGCCCGGCCGATGCCCACCGCGCTGGCCACCGCCGCGCCGATGCACGGTTTCGCCCGGGCCTTCGGCTGGCTGATCCGGCTGCTGAACGGCTCGGCGAACCGGCTGGTCCGCCAGTTCGGCGTGGAGCCGCAGGAGGAGCTGGCCAGCGCCCGGTCCCCGGAGGAGCTCGGCCTGCTGGCGGCCATCTCGGCCCGGGCCGGCGCGCTGCCGACGGACACCGCGATGCTGCTGCGTCGCACCATCCGGTTCGGTGACAAGCGTGCGGCGGAGGCGATGACCCCCCGGGTGGACGTGATCGCGCTGCGGGCCACCGCCAGCGTCGCCGAGCTGCTGACCCTCGCCCAGCAGACCGGGCGTACCCGGTTCCCGGTCTTCGAGGAGACCCTGGACCTGGTCACCGGCGTGGCGGGGGTGCCGGACGCGCTGGGCGTGCCGCTCGACCGCCGGGCCGGGACGACCGTGGCGTCGGTGGCCCGCGAGCCGGTCTACGTCCCGGAGAGCCTGGACCTGGACGGCGTGCTGGCCGCGCTCAAGGCCGCCGACGCGGACCTGGCCATCGTGGTCGACGAGTACGGCGGCACCGACGGCGTGGTGACCGTCGAGGACCTGGTGGAGGAGCTGGTCGGGGAGATCGCCGACGAGTTCGACCCGGACGCCGTCGACGACACCGGCCCCATCGAGCTGACCGTGCCCGGCGGGGAGCGCACCGTGCTCGTCGACGGCGTGCTGCGCGAGGACGAGCTGGCCGAGCAGACCGGCTTCGGGCTGCCCGAGGGGCCGTACGAGACGCTTGCCGGCTTCCTGATGGCCCGGTTGGGGCACATCCCGGTGGCCGGCGAGACGGTCGACGAGGGCGGGTACGAGTTCACCGTGGTCGAGGTGGAGCGGCACCGGATCGAGCAGGTCCGGGTGGTCCGCCCCGAGGAGCCCGGCGACGATGATTGAGCTGCTGGTGACCGCGCTGCTGCTGCTCGGCAACGCCTTCTTCGTGGGTAGCGAGTTCGCGCTGATCGCCTCCCGACGTACGGTGATCGAACCCCTCGCCGCTGACTCGAAGCGGGCCCGGTGGGCGTTGTCGGCGATGAACCAGATCCCGCTGATGATCGCCGGCGCGCAGCTCGGTATCACGATCTGCTCGCTGGGGCTGGGCGCGATCGCCGAGCCGGCGCTGGCCCACCTGCTGGAGGCGCCGTTCCAGGCGGCGGGGCTGCCGCCGGGCGCGGTGCACCCGGTGGCGTTCGTGATCGCGCTCGGGATCGTGGTGTTCCTGCACACCGTGGTCGGCGAGATGGTGCCGAAGAACATCACGCTGGCCGGGCCGGAGCGCTCCGCGCTCTGGCTGGGACCGGCGATGCTGGCGTTCTGCGTGGCCACCAAGCCGCTGCTGCTGACCATGAAGTGGGCGGCGCGTCAGGTGCTCCGGCTCTGGCGGGTCGAGGCCACCGACGCGGTCAAGACCGTCTTCACCGCCGAGGAGCTGGCCGGGCTGGTGTCCCAGGCGCGCACCGAGGGTCTGCTCGACGCGGAGGAGCACGCCCGGATCACCGGCGCGCTGGCCCTGCACACCCGCACCGCCGGGGACGCCCTGCAGCCGTGGTCGACGGTGACCACGGTGGCGGAGGACGTGTCTCCGGCGTCGCTGGAGGTGCTGGCCACCCGGACGGGCCGGTCCCGGTTCCCGGTGGTGCAGCGGTCCACCCGCCGGGTGCTCGGGTTCGTGCACGTCAAGGACGTGCTGGGGTACGCCGGGGCGAGCCGGCGGGCACCGGTGCCCTCGGAGGTCTACCGGCCGCTGGCGGTGGTGCCGCCGGACCGTACGCTCGCCGACCTGCTGCTGTCGATGCGCCGCGAACGGCGGCACATGGTGCTGGTCAGCGACGGCCGGCGCCCGCTCGGCGTGGTGACGCTGGACGATGTATTGACGGCTATCGTCGGCTGACGGCCGGACACCCTTGGTATGCAAGCGGTTGCTCAGCTGTGACGCCGCACCGACCCATCTTGATTCCCCGGCTGGCCTTCCCTATCGTGGGGCGCTGACCGCTGTGGTCGTCTGCCTCGATCCTTCCCCCTCGCGAGCGCCCGGCGGTCGGTCGCAAAGGAGTCGGTGCCGGTGGCAAACATGCCCCCTCATCGTCACACCCAGGGCCGGCGGCCCACCCGTCCGGCTGGCCTGGGCCGGGTCGTGCACCGCCTGCTCACCCTGGTCGCCGCCGTGGCCGTCGGTGCCGGAATGCTCGCCGCGCCGGCGCACGCCGCGCCCGGCGTCGACGAGATCGAGGCGGCGATCGACAAGCAGTGGGAGCAGCTCGAGCCCACCATCGAGAACTACAACAAGGTGCGGGCCCAGCTGAAGGTCAACCGGCAGAAGTCGGCGGAGCTGGCGAAGAAGATCCAGCCGCTGGCGCTGCAGAGCGAGCTGGCGATGAACCGGGTCGGTGACCTCGCCTCCCGCTACTACATGGAGGGTCCCTCCCGCGACATCGGCGCTCTGCTGGTCAGCACCACCCCGGGCACACTCGCCGAGCAGCTGACCATCCTGGACCGCCTCGCCGCGCAGGAGCACCGACAGGTCGAGGGCGTGCTCGCCGTCCGGGCGAAGTACGACGGGCAGAAGCAGAAGCTCGACGCGCTGATCGCCTCGCAGGCCAAGCAGGAGAAGGAGCTGGCCGCCAAGAAGACGCAGATCAACGCGGAGATCAAGCGGCTGCAGGCGTCCATGCCCAAGACCGTGGTGAAGGTGGACGGCTGCCCGACGGTGACCGGTGTGGTCGGCGAGGCCGCCCGGATCGCGATCAGGACGGCCTGTGCCCAGGTCGGTGACCCGTACGTATGGGGCGCCACCGGTCCGAACTCGTTCGACTGCTCCGGCCTGACCCAGTACGCCTACAAGGCGGCCGGCATCTCCCTGACCCACTTCACGGGTGCCCAGTGGAACGAGGGGCGGTCCGTCTCGCGCTCCGAGGCGCGCCCGGGCGACCTGGTCTTCTTCTTCAGCGACCTGCATCATGTCGGCCTCTACCTCGGCAACGGGAAGATGGTGCACGCGCCACGGGCCGGCAAGCCGGTCCAGGTGACCAGCATCGACTACATGCCGGTCGCCGGGTTCCGCCGACCCAGCTGACCCGGTCCGCAAGACCACGAAGGGTCCCCGGCGACGCCGGGGACCCTTCGTCGTTCCGGTTCAGCGCGGCGCGTCGACCGCGGCCGGGACGATGTTCACGTCGTCGAGATTCGCGTACATCACCCGGTGGCCGAACTGGATCTGCACGTACCGGTTCTCGCCGCGGACCACCGTCCGGTCGCCCGGCGCGGTGCCGTCGAAGGAGACGGCCCGGTAGTACTCGCCCGGCAGGATGCCGCCGAACGCGTACCGCTGGCCGGCCGGGAAGGTGTACTGCAGCGGCGAGATGGTCTGGTACGGGATGTAGGACGGGTAGGCCGCCCGCTCCGGGTAGGCGCGCCCGTACACCGGGATGCTGGCCCTGCCCGGCTTGGCGGTCACCACGAAGCCCTGCGCCCACTTGGCCGTGGGTGCGGCAGCCGGGTTGAGGAACCAGGCCTTCTGGCCGAGGTACCAGATCGCGGTCCAGTCGCCCTGGACCTCGGCGAGGGCGTACGTCTGGCCGGCCGAGGCGCGGGCGCCGTGGTCGGAGACGTACATCGTGTCCGGCGTGCCGTTCGGTCGCAGCCCGCGGTCGTTGATCAGCGGCGCGTCGGCACTGGGGGCGGTGTGCAGGATGACCGAGGAGGAGCCGCGCAGCGGACAGGGAGCGGCGGGCGGCACCGGCTTCGGGACCCCCGGCGGCTGCTGGTTGCAGCCGTAGAAGGCCGGCTTGTTCGAGACGTACTCAGGGTCGATGGTGACCAGGCCGGTGTGCGGGGTGCCGGTCGAGTGGAACGGCGCCTTCATCAGGTCGAAGTAGTGCGACCAGTCCCAGTAGGGGCCCGGGTCCCAGTGCATCCCGGCCACCGTGCCGGCGGTGGTGCCGGGGACGTTGTCGTGGCCGAGGATGTGCTGCCGGTCCAGCGGGATCTGGAACCGCAGCGCCAGGTGCCGGACCAGCTTGGCGGAGGTCCGGTACATCGCCTCGGTGTACCAGGTGCCGTGGCCGGCGAAGCCCTCGTGCTCGATGCCGATGGACTTGGCGTTGACGTACCAGTTGCCGGCGTGCCAGCCGACGTCCTTCGCCTTGATATGCTGGGCGACGTAGCCGTCCACTGAGCGCAGCGTGTAGTGCCAGCCCAGGTAGGTCTTGGTCTGGACCAGCTTGACGCTGGGGCCGAAGTAGCCCTCGGTGTCGTGGATGACGATGTACTCGAGCTTCTGCTGGGCCGGCCGGTCGCCGAGGTCGTGGTTGCCGTAGTCGCCCGGGTTCGGGCCGTACTTCTCGTACGGCGCGGGGATCCACTCGCAGGCGAGGCGGACCGGGCACTCCAGGCCGTCCGGCCGCTCTGCGCGGCGCAGCCCGAGCCGGTGCAGCCCGGACTCGTCGGGGGTCACCTGGAGGGCGGTGAGCGTGACCTGCTGGCCGTCGTCGGTGGTTCGGCTGGCGCCGATCCCGATCTGGTCGTACACCTCGTCGGCGAAGGCCGCGGCGGCATCCTCGGTGTCCGCGCCCGAGTACCGGGCCACCGCGCTGTACCAGGCCGCCGGGTCGCTGCCGGCGCCGACCGGCGCGGCCAGTTCCTTCTGGTACGACGCGAGCAGCGCCGCCCCGCCGCGGATGTTGGCGGTGGCGTCGGTGCGCAGCGTCTCCTCGGCTACGCCGGTGAGCGCGGCGGCGGCGTCGAGGGTCTGCAGGGACGCCTGCGGCAGGAGGTCCCCGGTCGGTTCGGCCGCCGTGGCGGGGTCGAGGACCAGGGGCCGGGACTCGTCGCCCCGGGGGTCCTCGTTCTCGTCGACGTGCGCGCTGGACGGCGTGGCGGCGACCTGTTCGGCGTCGGTCAGGTGCATCGGCCCGTAGCCGCCGCTGGTGCTCGGCTGGCCGGGGTGGGTGTCCCAGCGGGACTCAAGGTACGACACGCCGAGCAGGACGCTCTCCGGCACGCCGTACTCGGCCGCGGCGGCGGCGTACTGCTGCTGACGGTCGGGGGGCTCGGCGGACCCGGCGGCCAGGGGCTCGGCGGCGACGGGTCCGGTGCTGAGAAGGGCGGTCGCCGCAGCCACGGCGGTGGCGAGCAGAACTCGTCTGCTCGGCGGCAAGGATGGACGGAGCATGGAACCTCCAGATCGGGCGGAAGTCACTGCGTGCTCACCCTCACCCCACGCATGGCGTTGGGTCAATACCTTTCCCCGCAGTGATGTTTGGTGAAAGAAACCTTCACCGCCGCGATCACGGAAAATTCGGGTGCGGAGTGTCACGGCGTCATGGGTTGCGGATTCATAACGGCGATCTCTACTCTGGTCAATCGTCGGCCGGTGTGTGCATCGTCCAACCCGGGTGGTGACGGTCCGACACCGCCGAGTCGCCTCCGGGCGAGCCGGGGAACCAGGTACCTGGGGTGAATCCGCAGCCAGTGCGGTAGGGCGCTCACTTCCCGCCCGAATCCGTCAGCTAACCCGGTAGGCGGTCAGGAAGAAGGAGTACGCAGCCCGGTGGCACACCATGCCCCGCGGCGACCGTCCCGCCGGTCGGTTCCACTCGACCGGGCGACGGCTGCGCCGCGTCCACGCTGGTCCCGCTTCACCACCGCCCTCGCCGCCCTGGCCGGTGCCGCCGTCGTGCTGACCGGGGGCGCCACCGCCGCCCACGCCGAGCCGTCGGTGACCGAGATCGAACGGCAGATCGACCAGGACTGGAACAAGCTCGAACCGATCATCGAGCAGCACAACATCACCCGGCAGGACCTGGCCGTCAAGCGCAGGCAGGTCGACGCGCTGGCCGCCCGGATCGCCCCGCTGGAGCGCCAGGTCGACGCGGCGATGGACAAGGTCGGCGGGCTCGCCGCCGAGGCGTACAAGGGTGAGAACCTGTCGACCGTCAACGCGCTGCTGGGCAGCCGGACGCCGACCGACGTGGTCAGCGGGCTCGAACTGCTCGACCGGTTCGCGCACCGCCAGCAGAAGGAGGTGCGGACCGTCGTCGGCCTGCGCGACGAGCTGGCCGCCAAGAAGAAGCCGCTGGACGAGATGGTCAGCCAGCTCGCCCGGACCGAGGCGCAGCTGGCCGCGAAGAAGAATCAGATCAACGCCGAGATCGACCGCCTGCAGAAGCTGCGGCTCACGGTGTACGGCAGCGGTGGCGGCGGTCCGCTCCGTCCCGCCCCCTGCCCGGCGAGCTATCCCGGCGGCGGGGCGGGGATCGCGGTCAAGTTCGCCTGCGCCCAGATCGGCAAGCCCTACGTCTGGGGCGCCGACGGGCCCGGCTCGTACGACTGCTCCGGTCTGATGCTCGCCGCCTGGGCCAAGGCGGGGGTCTCGCTGCCGCACAGCGCCCGGCAGCAGCGCCAGGTGACCGCGCGGGTGAGCCGCGGCGAGCTGCGCCCCGGCGACCTGGTCTTCTACTACAGCGACCTGCACCACGTCGGCATGTACGTCGGCAACGGCTGGGTGGTGCACGCCTCGCAGGCCGGTGTGCCGATCAAGATGAAGCGGGTCGACGACGGCCAGATCAACAGCTACGGCCGCCCCGGCTGATCCCGCTCGCTACGACGAAGGGCCCCCTCCGGTGGAGGGGCCCCTTCGCATCGGTGTCCGCAGGTCAGCGCGTCGGCCAGGTGCGCCAGTTCCGCCAGGACCGGCTCGGGGTCGGGCCGCGTTGCCCCTGGTAGCGCGAGCCGTACACGGCCGAGCCGTACGGGTGCTCGGCCGGCGACGAGAGCCGGAAGATGCAGAGCTGCCCGATCTTCATGCCCGGCCAGAGGGTGATCGGTAGGTTCGCCACGTTGGAGAGCTCCAGCGTGACGTGGCCGGAGAAGCCCGGGTCGATGAAGCCGGCCGTGGAGTGGGTGAGCAGCCCCAGCCGGCCCAGGCTCGACTTGCCCTCGAGCCTGCCGGCGAGCTGGTCGCCGAGCGAGATGACCTCGAGCGTGGAGGCGAGCACGAACTCGCCCGGGTGCAGCACGAACGGCTCGCCGTCCGGCACCTCCACCGCCGAGGTCAGGTCGTCCTGCTGCATCGCCGGGTCGATGTGGGTGTAGAGGTGGTTGTTGAAGACCCGGAAGAGCTTGTCCAGGCGTACGTCGATGCTGGAGGGTTGCACGAGCGTGGGCTCGAAGGGCTCCAGCGCGAGCGTGCCCGCCTTGATCTCGGTGACGAGGTCACGGTCGGAGAGCAGCATCGCAACACCATAGCGAGCGCTGGCGGCGGCGCTGCGATCGGTGCGGGTGACCTGCGCGTCGCGCTCGCCTGTCGTACAGGTGTTCGATAGAATGTCGGCATGGCTTCCTGGTCCGAATTCGCCGCTGACGAGCCCCGACTCGCCGACGGGATCCGCGTTCTCATGCAGCAGTACGGGCCGGGCTTCGGCTACCTGGCCACCGTCCGCGCCGACGGCGGGCCCCGGGTTCACCCGGTGTCGCCGGTCATCACCGACGAGGGGCTCTTCTGCTTCGTCATCGACTCGCCCAAGCGGCGCGACCTCGAACGGGACGGGCGCTACGCGCTGCACTCGTTCCCACCCGAGGAGAGCGACGACGAGGCGTACGTCGCCGGTCACGCCCGCCCGGTGACCGACCAGGCCCGGGTCGCCCGGCTGGCCGACAGCGTCCGGGCCGCCCCGCAGGTGGACTGGCGGCTCTTCGAGTTCACGGTCGATGTGGCGATGCTCGCCCGGCGCGACCAGGACGGCTCACTCGGCCCGGCCGGTCCCGCCGTGCAGGTCTGGCTGGACCCGCAGGCCGCCGACGCCGCGGTCGGGGCAGCGGTGTCCGATCAGCGATCGGTCCGCCACTGCCACCGCACCGCCGCCTGACCGGGTGCACGGTCCGAAAAGCCGGTGCCGACCCCGTCGTCGTACGGGGCCAGCACCGGCTTTCAGCGTGCGGTCGTCACGCCGCCCGGTACGCGTTCCAAGCGGTGATCATCCGGCTCGCCTGACCAGCGGTGAACTGGTACATGCACGAGTCGTAGGTGTAGTCCATGAAGTTGATGATCGGGTCCAGGCCGGTCGCGGTGCAGGTGTCCCGACCGGTCGGGCACTGGTACGCCGGCGAGGCCTCCGCCGGGGTGTCGCCGACGCTGTCGCCGGAGCCCGAGCAACCACCCTGGAAGGTGTGGTAAAGGTTTAGCCAGTGGCCCACCTCGTGGGTGCCGGTGTCGCCCTGGTTGTAGTTGGTGGCCGTGCCACCCGGCAGCGACTCGCTCAGCGCGACCACGCCGTCCATGCTGTTGAGCTTGCGCTGAGGGAAGGTAGCCCAGCCGAGCAGGTTGTCGCTCAGCTCGCCCAGGTAGAGGTTCAAGGTGTTCTTGCCGCCCTCGCGCAGCGAGGTCTTCATCGCACGCTCGGCCGAGGAGCCCTGCACGATCGGGTACCACGCCGCGTTGGTCACGTGGTGGACCTTCTGCAGTTGGAAGCCGAAGGCGGTGGCCGCGCCGCCGGTGGCACCGCTGTACGCCTGGTTGAGTACGTTGATCTGCGAGGTGACCAGCGAGTCGGGGATGTTGCCGCCGGCCCGGGTGCTGTCCCGCTGGATCACGTGCACCACGACCGGGATCGTGACGGTGGCCAGCGTGGTGGCGCCAGCGCCGGCACGGAAGTTGGCCCGCTCGCGCAGCGCGGCACTGAGGTCGGCCTCACGCTCACGGATCTGCTTCGCGGTCAGCTCGTTGGGGTCGTGCTTGGCCGTGCCACCGGCCTTGACCCGGGCGTCCGCGTGGACGTCGGCCGGCTCCGCGCAGCTTTCGCCGCCGGGGGCGGCGGAGAACGCCGACGCAGCGGGAACGACGCCCACCGCAGCGGTGCTGAGCAGCAGCGCGAGGGTCGTCGACGCGACACCGGCGGCACGCCGGGTCAGCAGGTTGGGACGGGGTCCCATGGGCCCACCTCTTTCTCGCGACACGACAGGGGGGTATGTCGCACCGTGGCTGAAAACGTGGGGGAGACGTTACAACCCATCGACAGATCTGAGAACGGCCATATGTTGCCGGAAGGAAACTTCTTGCTCGTCCATCGGCGGTGGTGATGTCACGACCGTTACGTCCGTCGCCGGTCGGTCACACGCCGGGGCCACATCGCTGCGGCGTCCTGGTCGCCGCTCGGCCGGCGCCCTCACCCGGACGGCGTGGCGTGCCGTGGGGTACCTGAGTGCACGGCTGTGGTGACTCAGGTACAGTGGTGCCGCCTGCGGGTGTAGTTCAATGGCAGAACATCAGCTTCCCAAGCTGACAGTGCGGGTTCGATTCCCGTCACCCGCTCCACGCGAAAGGCCCTGGTCAGGACGCAAGTCCGTGCCAGGGCCTTCGACGTTCCGTAGCCAAGGACCAGGCCGCGTGCCATTAACGTGCCATTAGCCTCGGTCATCCCCGGCGCCTTCCCGGTCCACTGACCGCTTCTTGCCCTTCTTGCCGCCCGACTTCTTGCCCGGCTTGTCCCTTGGTCCTGCCCGCGCCGCCGGCCGACTTCTTGGACGTCTTCCGGTCCTCGTGCAGCGCCTCGTGCAGCGCCTGGGCGATGGCCCGATCCGCCTCGGCCGTCGCGTGCTGGTAGATCAACGCGGCCTGCGATGAATCGTGCCCCATCCGGGCCATCAGGTCGCGGGTGCTCGCCCCGGTCCGCGCGGCGAGTGTGTTCCCGGTGTGCCGCAGGTCGTGGAAGTGCAGATGCGGTTGCCCGAGCCGCGCGACGGCCGCCTTCCAGTCGATCAGCTTGTTCAGGTTGCCCCGCCAGATCGGCCGCCCGCTCTCGGTGGTGAACACGAGCGCGTCCGCGTTGTCGTCGACCTCGGCCGCCAGGTGGTCGCGGACGACCTCGACCACGACCGGCGGCAGGCTGAGCCGTGGCCGGGAGGAACCCAACACCAGCTCTCGACGGTCGGCGTCGAGATCATGACCATGATTGACGAAGTAACGGCCCGGATGCCGACCACCGCCGAGGCCCAACTGTGGGGCCTGCCCGATGGCGTTCCCCTCATCCTCTGCCGACGCATCTCCCTGGACGCCGACGAGAAAGTTGTCGAAGTCTCAGACGCCGAGTACCCAGCCGACCGGGCCGAACTCCGATTCGTCACCCCACTCAAACCCTGGCCCAAGCGCAGATCAAGCGGCGGTAAGCAGTCAGGGCGGCAAGGAGGAAGACCATGACGTCACAACTGGACGCGCAAGATGAGCTGTTCCTCGCGAGGGCAATCGAGATCTCGCGGCACGCGCTGGAAGACGAAGGGAAGACCCCGTTCGGGGCCATCGTCGTCATATCAGGAGAGATCGTCGGTGAAGGCACCAGCAGCGTCATCGAGCTGCGAGACCCAACCGCATACGCCGAGGTCATGGCCCTTCGCCACGCCGGCAGCAACCTCGGGCGGCATCTGTTCGAAGACGCCGTCATGTACGCCAGCAGCGAACCCTGCCCCCATGTGCCTCATGGCCTGCTACTGGGCACGCATCCCCCGCCTGATCTTCGGAGCCAGCAGCCACGACGTAGCCACCTACGGCTTCGAAGACCTCCAGTTCTACCGTGAGATCGCCCAACCGGCCGAGCGCCGGTCACTGCGTGAAGAGTTGCCGAAGGAGTCCTCCGGGACCAGGCCGTCGACGTACTACGCAAGTGGGCCGACATGCTGCCCGCACCGGTCGAGCCCAAGTTCTGACAAGGTCCGCCGTCTAGTACGGCAGCCGCCATTAGCTGTCTGACCAGGGTGGACGCCGCGGGTGGGGCGGGTGAGGTGGGTGCAGCCGCCCTGATGATCATGTGTGTGTGAAGACAACAAAATCGAGGGCGGCTGCGGCTGCCAGGATAGCGGCTCGGCGTGTGCAACGGTTGCGGGCCGAGCTGTTGGAGCGTCTGCGGTCGTGTTTCGTGCGGACGCAGACCTGGCAGCAGGCGACGAGGTACGTGTCCGCGGTGGCCAGTGACCTGCCGAAACGCAACGGGTGGACGATCGCGGAGCACGTCGGGGACCGCAGCCCGGACCGGACGCAGCGGTTGCTGAACCGGGCGGTGTGGGACGGCGACGAGGCGATGAGCCTGGTACGCCGGTTCGTGGTCGACGGGCTGGGCACGGCAGCCCGACGG